>JASFFN010000010.1:0-14035 GCA_050124275.1 Roseobacter sp.
CTTGCGGACAAAACAGACCTCTAATTTTTGCTGTCTAGAAAGGCTGTAAGTGGACACATAGTCGAACCCTGAGAAACTTTTTCTAGGCACTTGCGAAGTCGTGCTAAGCTGAAGCGGAACAACTTCTGGGGGATAAAAATGTGTAAATCTAAACTTTTGCTTTGCACCGTCGCGATTGCAGCCGCTTCAAGCTCAATCGCGCAGGAGTTCACTATTGCGCCGGAGCACACGATTAGCGATGAAGCTGATTTCTCGCCTTTCGTCGATCAACATTATCCAAACAGAGTCTTCTGGGGTGACACGCACCTACACACTTCGAACTCACCGGACGCAGGGATGGTTGGTAACACTTTGCCGCCGGACGCCGCATACCGCTTTGCGAAAGGTGAAGAGGTTACTTCTTCAACCGGGACACGCGCGAAACTAGTGCGCCCACTGGATTGGCTCGTCGTATCGGACCATTCGGAATACATGGGTCTGGCTCCCATGTTACAGCGCGGCGATGAGGCGTTGCTGGCAGATCCTTATGGAGCGCAGTTTTACGAAGAGTTCAAAGCTGGGGGTGAACGAGCAAATAGGGCTTTTCTTGAACTGGTGAACTCTGTCACTCGAGGCGAGTTGCTTATCGAGAACCCTGAGGTCATGAGATCAGTCTGGGAAGATAACAACGCGACGGCAGATGCTCACAATGATCCCGGCCATTTTACTGCGTTCATCGGTTATGAGTGGAGTTCTGTACCAGCCGGAAATAACCTGCATCGCGTCGTCGTTTTCCGCGATAGCGCCGAGAAGGCCAACCAAGTCGTTCCATTCTCATCAATTGACAGCCCTGATCCCGAAGATCTTTGGGACTATTTGGAAGCCTACGAACAGGATACAGGCGGGCGCGTCCTTGCTCTTTCACACAATGGCAATATGTCCAACGGACTGATGTTCGCAGAGACGAAATTCGATGGATCTCCCATCGACGCGGCCTATTCGGAACGTCGCATGAGATGGGAGCCAATTGCGGAAGTAACCCAGATGAAGGGGGACGGCGAAACGCATCCAGCGCTATCTCCTGACGATGAGTTCGCTGATTTTGAGAACTGGGACAAGGGTAATCTGGACGGCTCTGCAGCAAAGACCCAAGACATGCTCAAATATGAGTACGCTCGTTCGGCTCTCAACGTCGGACTTGAACTTGCGGCTCAGGGGGCAGGCAACCCTTATCGTTTCGGGATGGTTGGCTCGACTGACAGCCATACATCACTTGTGACTGCGCGGGAGGACAATTACTTCGGGAAACTTGCACAGACGGAACCCTCGAGCGAACGATGGAAGCACACCGTCATTGCATCTTTGACTAACCCCGAACTTTCGACCTTCTCGAAAGAGGAATCCGCGGCAGGGCTCGCGGCTGTATGGGCGCGTGAAAACACGAGAGAAAGTATCTTCGATGCGATGATGCGCAAGGAAGTCTACGCGACTACCGGCCCTCGTATGCTGGTGCGTGTGTTCGCCGGATACGACTTCGAGGAGGCCGATTTGCAGAAACCGGACTTCGCGGCGGATGGTTACGCGCGTGGCGTGCCGATGGGAGGCGATCTTGCCCCTTCAGACAACAACACTCCACCGCGTCTGGTCATAAGGGCGCTTCGTGATCCAGATGGTGCGAACCTGGATCGAGTTCAAGTGGTCAAGGGATCCTTAAACGCCAATGGGACATCATATGAACGCATTTTTGATGTGGCTTGTGCGGATGGTCGCTCTATCGTGAATGGACGCTGCGATGCACCTGTTGGAAGTACCGTGAACATTGAAAGCGCAACCTATACTAATGACATCGGCGATATTGGTCTCTTCGCCTTCTGGGAAGATCCCGAGTTCGATCCAGTAGTACCTGCCTGGTACTATGTGCGGGTCATAGAAATACCAAAACCACGCTGGAGTGCCTACGATCAGGTGAGGCTGGGAGCGGAAATGGACGATGACATACCAATGGTCACTCAAGACCGTGCCTATACATCTCCTATTTGGTATCTACCTAAAGGCTAATCGCGCCGACGCACTAGCCGGAATGGCAAGTTTGGATCGACCGCTTTGGGCTCGAATCAGTCATCCGACTGTTTTTCTCAGATGACTGCTAACCACCGCTGAGCAGTAGTTCAGTCATGCAAAACCGAACTTTCCGCTTCCAGTGACCGCTTCGCGCGAGAGCAGACGCTGGTCAAATTTTGGTCTATGACCGAGTCGCGGACAAAGCGCCAATTCGCAGGGACTGCGCCTACGACTGCTTTCGTGATTTCGCTCGACAACCCTCGTATCCGACCGCTGGTCGCTAAGGGGTATTCCTATCAAGCGAACTGACAAATCCAATTGCACCAAAAAGCTCGCTTGGACATTGGATGTGTTGTGTATAGCGCGCGCTCACGCGAACACATTCAGCTTGGGGTCGGCTCACAAGACCATTCATACTCTCTTGCAGCCTTCAAAAACCTTTGCACGGGCATTGTGTCTTCGCGACCGATGGGCACCGCCAATGATACGGTCCTTTGGAGAGAGAAATCATCGAGCGGCACGAGGGAAAGATTTGATACGACGGTCGAGTATTCCGGGACAAGCGCTACGCCCACCCCTTTCGCGACAAGCGATTGAGCCCATTCCTCGCGGTCGCTGCGCGCCGCGAACATCGGGACAAACGCGCGTCGGTTGCCTTCGCTAATGAATGTATCCCGAAACTCGCACTGCAAACGATCAACGTAGGGTTCGTGCATGACATCCTCCAGCGACACCGATTGTCGCCGTGAAAAGCGGTGGTCGTGCGCACACGCAATCACCATCTGTTCGCGGTAGAGCTCAAGGTAGCGGAATCTCTGACTCTCTTCGACGTCTGCACCGACAAGCGCAAGGTCGACTTCGCCATTCAACAGGGTGCGTGACAGCTCAGAACGGTTCAAATCGCGAATGATGATCTCAAGCTCCGGCGCGTTCTGTCGAAAGCGCGAAAGGAAGTCGGTAATAAACTGCGGCCCGATCGTACACATAAGCCCAATCCGGAGCACCGGCATATCTCCGTTCACAAGGCGTTTGGCGGCATTTTGTGCATGGCGTGCTGTTTCATCGACCGCAGTGAAATGAGCAACCAGTGCTTCACCCAGCTGTGTTAGATGCGTGTTCTTGCCTTCCCGCCGAAGCAGTGGTCCGCCAATATCCTTTTCAAGGTGGGCAATAGCTTTGGTAAGACCAGACTGCGTGATCTTCAGCGCACGCGCCGCTTCGGAGAAATTCAGCGTTTCAACCAACTTCAGATAGTACCGGATGCGTTTGAGATCGAGATGCTCCACTTGCGCTCTACTTTCTTGGTGAAATCCATTGTGCCATCAAGACGAGGGCCTGCGCCCTCCGGCGGCAAAATCCGCAGCTTGGATGTCAGTCATGCCATCACCGTGCAGCGTCTTTCCATGATCTCCCCGCGCTGCGTCTGCTTTCTGAAAGCTGCGGGCGAAATCCCAAAACGTTCGGAAAACAGTCCGGTCAAATGCTGCTGCGACGAGAACCCACAGGCGAATGCAACATCCGCAATCGTCGACGTGTCCGCCATCAATGCCAGACGCGCGGCTTCGAGGCGCAGGCGCATCAGGTGTTGGTAGGGCGTCTCGCCCACGCAGTTTCTAAATGCCTTGAGGAAACGTGTCAGCGGCAATCCCACAACGTCTGCAAGTTGGTGCAGCGTGATCGCCTCGCCTAGATGCGCCTGCATGTAGTCTACGATGTTGGAAACTTCTCCTGCATTCAGCGCAGCGGCTTCGCGGGCACGTCGATCAACGGTGTCCGAAAATCGCTCCAGCGCATCGACCAGTTCAAGGATCAGGCTATCGATCCAAAGCGGATCGGCTTCGTTCTTGGATAGATTGATGTTCCCAAGCCGGGTCAACAGGTTGCAGATGCATTTGTCGGAGTAAAAAGAACTGTGCAGTCTTCTAAAGTCCCCGCCCACATTACCGGACGCCGCTGAAGCGGCGTTCAATGCCTGAGGAGCAATCACAACCTGCATGCCATGACCGCCTCGAAGCGATTCCATCTTTCCGCTCGATCCAGGCACGCCCACGATAAAATCCCGCGCCTGAGCCTTCATTTCGAATGCTCCATCCCCCACGTCCACGCGCCCGACATTGCGCGACATCGCCATATAAACCGCCACCCCGTCGTAGGGAGGATGTTCGTAGTACCCGGGCGGCGCGCCATAAACACTGGCAATGTTGGTTGATAGTCTTCCCAGATCGGCGCGGTAGGTCGAAAACGGCGCAAGTTGGCCTGTCGAAAACCGGGCGGCAAATGCATCCGAGCTAGTTTGTTCCATTGCTTTGTTCATTGTCCACCTCATGTACGCATCAGCCATAGTGTCAGATCCGTGTTACACCAATGATTGGCACAGATCGGGCCAAGCCGCTTACAGATTTTTGCGACAGGCGCCTAAAGTCTGGGCGCGGGGCAAGTGTTGCGAGTGAAATGAACGTGTGCGTTTACACCCCAGACGCAAAATCCTGAAAGACCGGCAGCCGTCACGATGCGACAGTCAAGAGCAGTCCCGTCCAGTGCATGGGGCACGTCAGACCGCTGATAAGAGACAACTTTTTGATGCCAAATTTACTGAAACGCGCACCCACCACCCAGCCATGCCGGCGAAAATCGAACCTGTCCGCCTATCCCTTTCATGCTCATTGCAACTACGAATCCAGTGACCCGGACTATCAGTCATGGAAACTATGACACACAGCGCTTCCAGCTTTTGGCAGTCTGAGTGTCAACCTGCGATGGCTTTCATCCGGCCTACCCATCCCAACTCTAAAGCGACTCTGATCCAAGGAACACCTTCGATGACCAGCGAATCTAAAACCAACGTTTGCCACCCTGAGATTCTGAGCTTGGCATCTGCCCGCGCAGCACGTGACGACGGAAAGTCCGCGCCTACCGTCAGAAACGGTCAGTCGAACTGCGCGCCGCCCCTTACAATCCGCAAGATCGATGAGCCGGGCTTCGACGTTGAAGCAGGGGCTTTGCGGATCGCTGCAGCCCTGGCCGACATTTAACCCTGCGACCACTCACTTACACATCCCCAGAACCCCAAGGAGAAATCCATGCCAACCAGCCACCAGAAAACCGCGGCGGTCCTCGTGAGCGCTACCCTGCTTGCAGGTGCTCTTGCAACCAGTCAGATGACGCCTGCCGTCGCGCAGAATGCCAGCGCGGTCGCCAGAGCCAGCTTTACCGAAGACGGACAGGTCATGCGGCCAGAAAACTGGCGAGCATGGATTTTCGTGGGCGCGCCTCTGACACCGAATGCATTGAATGGCGGCGAAGCGGCGTTCCCCGAGTACCACAATGTCTACATCGAACCCTCCGCCTTCGCCCACTGGCAACAAACAGGTGAATGGGCGGATGGCACGCAGCTTGCCAAGGAACTCACGTTGCTGCGCCAAGCGGACGACTGCGATCCGGACCCCGACAATGGCTCCTGCTCCCAAACCTCGGGTCAGGGATATTTCCAGGGCGAGTTCTCCGGTCTCGAACTCAAGGTAAAGGATACGACCCGCTTTGCTGATGAGCCCGGGAACTGGGCCTATTTCTCATTCGGTCACCAGCCTGAACCATATGCCGAGACTGCGACCGCATTCCCGACCGACTCATGCAATTCCTGCCATGAAGGGAATGCTGCTGACGACTTCGTCTTCACTCAGTATTACCCAGTGCTGCGCGCTGCAAAACCGAACAATTGAGCGAAATGTCATGAACAGAAAAACCGGAGTACTATCACTTACCTTGCTCGCAGCGGCCGCCATAGGGTATGCGCAAGCGCCCAGCCTTTCCGTTTCGGGGTTTGATGTTGCTGTAGATGCAGATGGCAACATCAAACTGCCGGATCTCCCGTTCCGGACCGAGTGGATCCAGCTGGGAAGCTGGACTGTCAATGGCGAAGACGGCGCAGAGGGCATGCATATCGTTTATACCCAGCCCGGTGTCGCCGAGGCGTATCAGCAGACAGGCTCCTTTCCAGATGGTGCCGTACTGGTAAAGGAGTTGCGCGGCGCAGAAACTGAAGACCTCACCACGGGCCGGGTCTCCTATGCAGGGGACCTGCAGGGGTGGTTCGTGATGGTCAAGGATGGGTCTGAAAGGTACTCTGGCAATCCTCTCTGGGGTGATGGTTGGGGGTGGGGCTTCTTTGAAGCGTCGGCCCCGCAAACGCTCGTCACCGAAGACTACCAGTCTGAATGCATCTCGTGCCACGTTCCGGCACAGGACACGGACTGGATCTACACTCGAGGCTATCCGGCGCTCAATGAATAAAGTTGTTCACCTGTGATGTCCGATCATATTGCCTCGTGCTCGGACATCACGGGATATCAAAACAGCGCATCTTCAATCGAGTTGAGATTTGATCTTTGAAACGTTCGACATCGGTCTGAGTTAATGTTGTTACCTAAGGCCTATCCGAACACTTTGCAGACATTCGAACAAACCGCAGCATTCGGCACTTTGGGCTCTACTCCGTCATCCGGGCGTTTTGCTCAGATGACAGCTAAGCGCCGTTGAGCAGCCGTTTGGAAAAGAAAAACCGAACTTTCGGCTGTGAATGGCTGCTTCGCGCAATAGCGGACGCAGGCGAAAATTCGGTCTATGACCGGCTTGCGGACAAAACGGCTGTTTAGATCAGCTGTTCCAACGGCGGGTTTGGCCGCACTACGGACCTTCGATGTGCCGAAATGCCGAATGGTCAACAGATGGCCGGTCTGGCGATGCTGCGGCTCGGCATCTGCTCGGCTGATGGAAGGCAGCTTCGGGGCGAACCTGAATGCATAGGGGTGTGCCGGGCAAAGTATGTCAGAAATCCCGACATGGCGCTTAGCCCATCTTATTCAGGTAGAACGCTTTCTAAATATTGTCTCCCCTGATTGCATCGCAGACAGCGTCCGTCACCTCTTGTGTGTTTGCGCGGCCACCGACATCGGGTGTCATGACACCGTCCGAGCACACTTTCTCCACAGACCGCATGAGCCGTCGCGCCGCATCCGCTTCGCCTAGGTGTTCAAGCATCTGTACCGCTGTCCAGAACGTTGCCACGGGATTGGCAATGCCTTTACCAGTGATATCGAAGGCTGAGCCATGGATTGGTTCAAACATGGAAGGATAGCGCCGCTCCGGATCGATGTTTGCCGTTGGGGCAACACCCAAGGAACCTGCCAGTGCACCTGCAAGATCGGACAAGATGTCGGCATGCAGGTTCGTCGCGACGATTGTGTCCAAGCTTTGAGGCGATTTCACCATACGCACGGTCATCGCATCCACAAGCATCTTGTCCCATGTCACGTCAGGAAAGTCTTCCGAAACCTCCGCTGCGATCTCGTCCCACATGACCATACCATGGCGCTGAGCATTCGATTTGGTCACCACCGTGAGCAGCTTTCGGGGGCGCGATTGGGCGAGCTTGAACGCGTAACGCATGATGCGGGCGACACCGACCCGCGTGAAGACAGCGACCTCTGTTCCGACCTCTTCCGGAAGACCCCGATGCGCGCGGCCGCCCATGCCGGCATACTCGCCTTCGGAATTCTCACGAACTATGATCCAGTCAAGGTCTTCAGGTCCCACATTCGCAAGTGGTGCATGAATGCCTGGAAGAATGCGGGTGGGGCGCACGTTTGCGTACTGATCGAAACCCTGACATATCGGTAAGCGCAGCCCCCAGAGCGTCAAGTGATCGGGAACATCGGGTGCGCCGACGGCCCCGAAAAAGATCGCGTCAAAGGCTTTGAGCATTTCGGTTCCACCTTCGGGCATCAACGCGCCTTCACGCTTGTAGCGCTCTGAGCCCCAATCAAAATGGGTAAACTCAAGCTCGAAGCTGCCATCCCGCTTGGCAAGCGCTTCAAGGGCTTGGATACCAGCGGCAATGACTTCCGGTCCAATCCCATCGGCGGGAATTGCAGCAATTTTCCAAGTCTTCATGTCTTTCCCCTTTGGACGCGTTGTCGCTTAACCTTGCGTGCGGTGCACACCTGAAGGATGTATCTTTGGTTGACGGATCATAAGCAATCGTGGCCTTATCATATAAAAAATTCATATAATGGGGTCTGGATGGAGCTGCGCCAACTTCGATGTCTGATTGCAGTCGCTGAGACGAAACACTTTGGTCGTGCTGCTCAAAAACTTGGCATGCTCCCTGCCTCGTTCGGTAGGCATGTCAAGCTATTGGAAGAAGCGCTCGGTGGTAAACTTCTGGTTAGGACAACCCGACATGTGGCGTTGACAGATGCGGGTCGCGAGTTTGTCGCTCAGGCCCGCGACTTGGTCGAACGGGCCGATCAGATGGAGCGAACGTTTCGCGAAGGGACGCACGGAGAGTCAAGAACTCTTCGGATCGGCGCTATTGACAGTGCCGCCGCGGGGCTGATGCCGCAGCTTCTCCCGAAGGTCCGTGAAGCCTATCCCGAGATCGACGTCGAGCTCTTGGAGCAAAAAACAATTCGTCTTCTGCCGAGACTGTTATCGGGCCGCTTGGACATCGCGATTGTACGTCCCCCTGACACCCTGGACAAGAGGCTCGAATTTATGCCGCTTTTTTCGGAAACGGCTGTTGTTGCCATGCCAGGGGACCATCCCCTCGCAACGCGCAAAATGGTGACTGTTGCCGATCTTGCGGAGGAGCCCTTAATTGTCCCTGATCGGGGCTCACGGCCTCACAGCCACGACTTGACGATCAAACTGTTTCTTGAAGCGGGATACACAGCCCGCATTGCTCAAATCGCAGAAGAAAAGCAAACAATTGTCAGCCTGGTTGGCACGGGCGTCGGCCTCGCAATTGTCCCGAAATGGGCATCCCGCCTCGCGGTTGGGGGCGTCTGTTTTGTCGATTTGAACGGGCCGACTGATACTGCAAAACAGAGCCTTGCGCTGGCGGCAGTTTGGCTCAAAGAAACGCGGCACGAAGCCAGAGACGCCTTCATACAAGTTTGTCAGGAGAATTTGTTGGAGCTGTCAAGAACGGCGTAAACTTTATTATATCAAAAAATTGTATACTCACGAAACCTTCCAAGGCGCTGGTGTCAAGCAAAACGGACGTAGTACAACTCCCAGAACAAATCGAAACATGTACTCGAGGCACTAAGTCCGTTGCATAGTTTCAGAACTCGGGAGGAAACACATGAGTTTTAGACATCTGACGCGCGCTGCAGTTGTAGCGACATTTTCCTTGGCGGCAGCCGGAGGCGTTTCCGCACAAGACCGCACGGGCTGGCCGGAAAGCTTCACCATCGGGACGGGCTCCCAAGGTGGAACGTACTTCGGATATGGCTCTGGTTGGGGCGGCATTGTTGCCGAAGCCACCGGCGTTTCTGGCGGTGCGGAAGTCACTGGTGGGCCCATGCAAAACATGTCGCTCGTACACGCGGGCGATCTGGCGTTCGGCATGACCACCATGGGTCCTGCTGCCGAGTCCATTGCTGGAAACAACCCCATCGCGCCTGGTCTTCAAATGACCAACGCCTGCGCAATGTTCCCGATGTATCAGACGCCATTCTCGATCACGGCACTGTCGTCTTCTGGCATCGAAAGCGTCGCTGACATCCCGGCCGGTGCAAAAATCGGCTTTGGCCCAGCAGGATCGACATCAGACACCTATTTCCCGCGCATGATGGAAGAACTGGGTGTGGATTTTGAACGCCGCAACGGTGGCTGGTCTGACTTGGGTGGACAGTTGCAGGACGGTCTGCTTGACGTGATTGCCTTTGCCGCTGGTGTTCCCGTGCCTGCTGTTTCGCAACTCGAAGTGCAAACCGATGTAAATATCATCGAGTTCACCGAAGAAGAGCAGGCCAAGATCACTGCTGCTTTCCCGGTCGCTGAATTTGATATCGCAGCCGACACATACACGACCCTCGACGCTCCAGCGCGGTCCGTGTCGATGTGGAACTTCGCAATCGCAAACTGCGACCTGCCCGAGAGCTTCGTTTTCGAAGTCGTGAATGCGGTCATGTCTGACAACGAACGCATGGTCGCCACGCACAAGGCGGCACGTTCAACCCTGCCTGAGTTTTGGGATCGGAACACTGTGATGAAGTGGCATCCCGGCGCGGCGAAGTGGTTCATGGAAAACGCTGGCGCTGACATCCCGGCAGACATGGTCCACGGCGGCTAAGTTCTCTTGCCACCCAGGCAAGTCTAAACAAACGTATCCGCGCCTTTTCGGGGCGCGGATATTTTGCGAGAAAGCGGACCAGCCGGGGACAAAACGATGGTGCAACAAGACACGTCAATCGATGACGATCACCTGATTGCAGATGGGGTGGACGAAGACCCTATCGAAGGAAACCGCCGTCTGTTTGAAGGCCGCGGCCTTTTTCTCATTGCCGCTATAGCCACGCTCTACGCCGCGCTGCACATGCTCGCCTTGAATGGTGTGTCCTTGTCAAACCTCATTGCATTGCCAACGACCATTCAAGCGGAACGCGCCGATGCCGCCGCTGATGCTGCGTTCTCCGATTTGCGCGCGACGCTTGGCCCGGCCGGAGAGGCTTTTGAAGGCAATTCGGTGCGCCGGCTCAAAGCGCTCGCCGAAGAGACGATGACAACGGCTGAAAACACAGAGGATATTGCCACAAGCATTTCCGCACTGGATGCAGCACGGGACCAAGCCGCCGCCCTAACGCGTGAAGCGCGTGCCGTGCGCTCAATGTGGTCTGAGAGACTGTGGTTTTTGCCGCAATTCCCTCTGGAGACATGGAATTTCCGCATCCTCCACATCGGCGGAGCGCTTGCGCTGGGGTTCTTGCTTTTCGCATCTGGTCAATTTGGTGCTGGCTTTGCCGCGCGCGGATCAAGCCTGCAAATCGTCTCTTCTGTTTTGCTAATCCCGGTTGCTTGGTCAGCTTTTACCGTTCTTGGCTTTGCCAATTTCCTCGCCTCTGGCGACGCGGCCGAAGTCGGAGGTCGCGTGATTTGGATGTCATTGCCCGAAGGCAGCGAGCGTCTCTCAGCGTTTCCGAGTTATGCAGGCATATTCGAAGCTGAGATTTGGCAATTCGGTGTGCCGCTTTTGGTGGCAACCTTTGCAGCAATTGTTTTGGGTTGGATCGATCGGGTGGAGCGCAATCGTTTCGCCATGTCCGACATTGTCCTGGCGCTTTGCGGTCTCGTCGTCGCCTTCTATCTGGTTGTCGTCTACTCCACCGCCGCACGTAATTCGGTCGGCACGGCGGAAGTGCCAATCGGTGTTGCCTTTGCCGCCACCGCTGGCTCGGCGCTTATCCTTGAACTGACCCGTCGCGTGGCTGGTCTTGCACTCGTGATCATTACAGGTGTTTTTCTGATCTATACCTTCACTGCACACCTCTTGCCCGGCATCCTCGCGGTGGAAAACGCCTATAGCTGGCAGCGTTTCTTCGGCCACGTCTATTCCGATGCGGGCATTCTTGGGCCGACCACTGCGGTATCGTCGACGTACATCATCCTGTTCATCATCTTTGCTGCATTCCTGCAGGCCTCTAAAGTGGGCGATTACTTCGTCAACTTCGCCTTTGCCGCGGCGGGCCGTGCACGCGGTGGTCCCGCAAAGGTCGCGATTTTTGCCTCTGGTCTCATGGGCATGATCAACGGCACCTCTGCGGGCAACGTGGTGGCGACCGGGTCGCTCACGATCCCGCTGATGAAGAAGGTCGGCTACCATAAGAAGACCGCCGGCGCGGTCGAAGCCGCAGCCTCAACTGGTGGGCAGATCATGCCACCAATCATGGGCGCGGGTGCGTTCATCATGGCCGAAATCACAGGTATCCCATATCAGGAGATCGCCATCGCGGCGATCATCCCAGCGGTGCTCTACTTCGTCTCCGTCTACCTCATGGTCGATTTTGAGGCTGCGAAACTCGGTATGCGAGGTATGCGGGAAGATGAACTGCCGAAATTCAACAAGATGGTAAGGCAGGTCTACCTGTTCATCCCGATCATCATCCTGATCTACGCGCTGTTCCTCGGTTACTCTGTGATCCGGGCAGGCACGTTGGCGACCGTGGCAGCCGCCATGGTGTCCTGGCTGACGCCGCACCGAATGGGCGTCCGCGCGATCCTCAAGGCCTTCGAACTCGCCGGGGTTATGTCGATCCAGATCATCGCTGTCTGCGCCTGTGCCGGTATTATCGTTGGCGTTATCAGCCTCACGGGTGTCGGCGCGCGTTTCTCTGCGGTCCTCCTTGATCTCGCCGCGGCTTCTCAGCTTCTGGCCCTGTTCTTTGCGATGTGCATCGCAATCCTCCTCGGTATGGGAATGCCAACCACGGCTGCCTATGCAGTCGCTGCGAGCGTGGTTGCGCCGGGCCTCGTGCAACTTGGTATCCCACAGCTCACGGCACATTTTTTCGTGTTCTACTTCGCGGTTCTCTCCGCAATTACTCCACCCGTTGCACTGGCTAGTTACGCCGCAGCGGGGATATCTGGCGCCAACCCGATGGAAACCTCGGTGGCTTCTTTCAAAATCGGGATCGCTGCATTTATCGTGCCGTTCATGTTCTTTTACAACTCGGCGCTCCTCATGGATGGCACGACGCTCGAAATCCTACGTGCAGGCGCAACGGCCATCATCGGGGTATTCTTTCTGTCAAGCGGCGTTCAAGGGTGGTTCGTCGGGGCACGCTCAGCATGGTTCATCCGTGGTCTCCTGATCGTCGCCGCACTGTTCCTGATATCGGGCGGGCTATTGACTGACCTTATTGGCGTCGGAATCGCCGTGGTGACATGGTTTGTGCAGCGCCTGTTCCATCCAAACCCTGATGCGCCCATTCCGGTGAGGGGCGCCGACTAACGCGTCAACAGTACCCCTCAGGTCCGTTCCATTGGCTCTTCGAGTACCGGTCGCCGTGTGCCCAGCCGACAGGCAACAAGCGAGCGATCTCGGCCTTCATCTCTTTTGTCAGCGAGATGCGAGACCCCTCGACGCATTCTTCAAGGTGTTTGGCCGAACGGGTTCCGGGGATCGGTATGATGCTCTCATCTTGGGCGAGACACCATGCGATCGCCATCGCGGCAGTCGACACGCCGTGATCGGCGGCGAACGCGCGGAATGGCGCAACCCTCGCCAGATTGAAAGAGAGGTTTGGCTCCTGGAAACGTGGGCTGTTCTTCCGGAAATCGTTCTCCGTAAATGCGTTCGGATCAGGGATATGGTCGCTGAAAATCCCCCGCCCGAGCGGACAATAGGCGATGAACGCAACATCAAGTTCTCGGCACGTCTGCAATAGACCGAGTTCGGGCAGACGGGACCAGAGCGAGTACTCACTCTGCACGGCATCAACAGGCCCGACAGCGGCAGCCCGTCTGAGCGAAGCAGGAGAGATTTCCGAGAAACCGATTCCGCCAATCTTGCCTTCTCTCTTCAGCTCTAGAAGGGTTTGCATCACGTCTTCAATTTCGACATCCGGATCTCGGCGATGAATGTAGAACAGATCGACGCGCTCCCGCTGAAGACGGCGCAAAGAGCCTTCGAGCTGCTCTCGGAGGTATCCTGGCTTGTTGTTGAAACCGCGATTGCCATACTCACGGTCGCGCCAAATCCCAGCTTTGGTCGCAATGCGAAGTTCGCGATGCGCTGGCGACAAAAACCGCCCAAGGATTTCCTCTGAGACGCCAAGTCCATAAACGTTGGCTGTGTCGAAGTGCTCGACTCCTAGGTCCACGGCATGGGAAAGCGTTTCCTGTGCTTGAGACTCCGAAGATGGCCCATAAAACCCACCGAAGTTCATACAGCCCAGACCAATTGGAAAAACTGGCGAAGTCGCGTGGATCAATTGACGTCGTTGCATAGGAAAGCCTTAACCTTTCGGCGCTGAAAGAACCAAGTCTAGGCAGATTAGGCAGCACACCCATTAATTCTTGTTTGGTTGCATGGTTTTGTGATTCACTCCCTAGTGAACATCGGGCGGGAGGATACAAATGGCGCGATCAGACATGAGCGATCTTGAATGGGAATTCATCAAGGCGGTCTTGCCCAATAAGACAAGAGGCAAAA
>JASFFN010000011.1:0-13081 GCA_050124275.1 Roseobacter sp.
CAGGATTGATGCAGGAGATCATCAAGCGCCGTGGACATGTCGGGTGATTGTCATGAACCGCGTCCCGGGGCCGAGATGAACGAAAGGACCAAATCGTGAAGCATATGAAAACGGTAACTTCCGCACTGGCCGGGCTGGCCCTGATTGCAACCACCTCTGGTGCGGTGGCTCAGGACGATCCCCCGGCGCAGGCAGGCGGCACCGACCTTGCGACGGCCGCGACCAACCCTGTCGGATCGGCGAACCAGTTGCAGTTCCAGGGCCTGTACTTTGACGATTCGTTCAACTCTGACGGCGATGCCAAGACGTTCATCCTGCAGCCGATCGTGAGTTTCAACCTGCCGGAAGGCGGTTACTTTTCAAACGTGGTCACGCGCTGGACAGTTCCCCTGCGCTACACCCCCGAAATCGAGACACCGCTGGGTGGCATTGATGAATCGGGTCTGGGCGATACTTTGGGCCTGATCTTCCCGACCCACACCACCCTCGGGGACACACCCGGTGAATTCACCACCTGGGGTCCGGGAGTGGCCGTGAACATTCCAACCTCGTCAGAGCCCCTGCTTGGCACCAATACATGGAGCGCCGGGCCGGGTCTGGTCTATTTGAAGAACCTGAAATTCGCCAGTGGAAATTCATTGATGATAGGTGGTGCGGTGTGGCATATCTGGGATATCAGCGGCAAGGCCGACGTCAGCGCGACAACGGGTTTCCCGGCGTTCATTTACAAGTTTGACAAATTGTTCGACCAGGACGGCTGGTATGTCCGTGCGCCGGATGACACCTTTTCTTACGATCACAAAGCGAACGAATTTACGCAGGCGCCAATCGGGCTGGGGGTCGGACGCGCCTTTGTGATGGGCAAACAGCCGGTGAATATCTTTGCGTCCGCCTGGAAGAACGTGGCAAACCCCGACACGGCAACAACGCCGAAGTGGGCACTCAAGGCAAGCTTCTCGCTGGTGTTCCCAAAGTAATGAGCAGTAACAGTGCAACATATTGCAGAGTGTTTTAGCGCATTGGCCGTTTTCCCGCCCAGTTCTGTTGGACTGGGTCGGGAGTCTTGTGTTCAGTTGGCACAAGGAAAACGGGCGTCCGGTATCAGGTTGCGGGTTCCCCTTGGCAGTCAATGAGAGCCGCTCCGGCGGACATAAGAAAGGGCATGAGGCAAATGTCGATACGAGCATTTCTGAAAAACACCGGGGCTCTCGGGGCCTCCTGCGCCGCACTCGCACTGGTCGCGACTACCGCGGTTGCGCAGCAGGCGGATGACAGCAAGGAAAACGCAGCAGCGCAACCCGCAGATGCTGCTGCCGGGGCCGGCATTTTGCCGATCCCGGATTATACCGGAGATGTCAGCGAGCGCAGCTACCTGTCGGGAGACTGGGGCGGCACCCGCACCAACCTCGCCAACAGGGGGCTTCAGGTCGATCTGGACACGGTCACCTGGGCCCACAGTTTTGTCGACGGCGGCAGCCGGGACGACACCCGCGTCGGCGGCAACCTGACCTTCAACCTCAAGTGGGACCTGATGCGCGCCGGCATTCTGCCCGGGGCCCTGATCACGTTGCGGGCGGAATCGCGCTGGGGCAACAGCGCCAACTTCTCCGTGGGGCAGATCAACTTTCCGAGTGTTGCGGCGATCACACCGACGAATTATTCCGCACCGGACGACGGCTACAATCTGTCCGTGACACAGCTGGCCTACACGCAGTTCCTGTCGGAAAAAGCCGGTTTCACGATCGGCAAGTTCGATCTGTTCGGGGAAGGCGACGCCAACGAATTTGCCGGCGGCCGGGGCCGCACCCAATTCTCCAACTGGTCTCTGAACTATGGTATGCCCACGCTTATTGTCCCCTCCTCCACCGTAGGGCTGGGCGCTATTTTCCTGCCCAGTGAAAACACCACCATTACCGCACTTCTGACCAGTGGCACCGAATGCGTGGACAGCAACTGTTTCGACGATCTGGACGATCAGGGCAAAATCGCAACCGCCTCGATTGCCCATCAATACAATCTCAATGGGAAGCCCGGCGGGCTGAATGGGCAGGCTGTGTACCTGTTCGACAACGATTTTTTGGAATTGAACAGCCTGTCGTTCAACTTACGGGACGCGATCCGGGGCGGATCGCTCCGCGAAGGGTTCGACTTCGGCGGGAAGGACACGTCCTGGATCGTCGGGGGGTCTTTCTGGCAGTATCTCTCCGTGAAAGGGGCCGCCCCGCAGGGCCCGCTGAACCTGACCAACAAGGTGCCGGATCTCAGGGGCTGGGGGGTATTTGGCCGCCTCTATTTTGCCGACAAAGATACCAACCCGTGGAAAACCACTGTGGCTGTGGGGCTGGGCGGGCGCGGTCTCTTTGACAGCCGGCCCGATGACCTGTTCGGCGTCGGATACTACTATAACGACCAGTCCAAAACTTTGTTTGAACCCGGAGTAGATGATGGTCAGGGGGCCGAGGTTTTCTATAACTTTGCCATCACACCGGCGGCCAGGTTCACCACCAGCGCGCAGTGGATCAAAGCAGTGAGCCCCACCGTTGACAATACGACGCTCGTGTCAGCCCGGTTGCAGGTCACATTCTGATCGCGCTTGATTGACGCATGCGACGCAAACGGTTCTGTCGTTTGCAATGCAGTAAATAAAAATGGCTAGGGAGTGCGTTTAAGATGCGACTGATCTTGATCTTATCGACGGTTGTGGTGCTTGCCGCCTGCGCCCGGCCACCTGTGAACGTGATCGGCGTTGACAACCCGCAGGTCCCGGCGGCGTCGGTCGACGGCGCGGTGCGCGAGACCGTCTACGTTGCGACCTCCCGCCAGCGCGTGGAGGACCCGACCGTTCTTTTTGGCAAAGGTCGCGTCACGGACGATCTGAACTTTTTCCGCGTGGAGGTCTCGATCCCACCGGAACACCAGAGCGGGATGATAGAACGCCCGGAATTTCTGCCACCCGATCCTCGTAAGGACTTTCTCATCCTCGACCCGGAAATCATTGCCGACAAGACCAGTTTCACCCGATCCCTCGACCGGGAACTCGCCGCCCGCCCCGTGGCTGAGCGTGATACCATGCTGTTCGTGCATGGGTACAATACGGATCTTCCACTCGCCATTATGCGGGCGGCACAGATCAAGCACGATTCCGGTTTTGACGGCATCCCGGTCGTATTCGCCTGGGCCTCGGCCGCGAAAACAACCGAATATGTCTATGACCTCAACAGTGCTTTGCAGGCACGGGACTGGCTCATCGATACAGCGGAAGCAGTGGCGGTTACACGCACGCCCGGCCTGAGTGTCGTGGCGCACTCCATGGGCAATCTGCTGACCGTCGAAGCCATGCGTCAGGACCAGTTGCAGACCGGCTTCGATAGCTCAGGTAAGCTCAAGAACATCATTCTGGCGTCGCCTGATATCGATGTAGATCTGTTCAAGAGGCAACTGTCGGTGTTTCCGAAGGACGCGCGAAAGTTCTACGTATTGATTTCTGCGGACGACAAGGCGCTTTCCGTTTCCCGCAGACTGGCGGGCGGTGTCAATCGTGTCGGAAATGATGACGCGGAAGATCTCGCGGAGCTTGGGGTAACGGTCATTGACCTTACCCAGATTGACGACACGAACAGCCTGAACCACGGTAAATTCGCGGACTCGCCGGAAATCGTGCAACTGATCGGAAAGCGTTTGAATGAGGGCGACTCTCTGTCCGCTCAAACCAGCGGCGGCATGATTTCAAACGTCACCGGCGCCGCACAAGTCCTCACGGGCGGTGGCGGCAACATCGTGGTTTTCAACTAAAACAAGCATGGCACTCAAGGAGAAGAATGAATGACGAAAAATCTAAACGCAGTACTCGCGATCGCAAGTGTGACAACTGTCCTCGCCGTTTCCTCCGCGCAGGCAGAATCGGCGGTCAAACTCGGCGAGTTGAACTGCATGGTAAGCGAGACCGACGAAACACTGCTGCAGACGCACATTGTGCTGGATTGCACCTACGTGGACGCCAACGGTAACAATGCCGGAACATACCAAGGACAAATCGACCGCACTGGTCTTGATGTTGGCAATATGGAGACCGAAAAGTTCACCTGGGTCGTCAGTACACTGGGAGACCCCGCCGACGCCAAGATTGCAGGAACGTATATCGGTGCCGCGGCGGGCGCGTCGGCCGGAGCAGGTGCAGGCGGAAACTATCTGACCGGAGGCTTTCAGGGCAAAATATCGCTGCAGCCTTACTCAGCGGAAACCAGGTCCGGCTTTGGCGTGTCTCTGGCCGGGCAGAAGCTCGTCCTGGAGGAAGTTGAAAGCTGAACGTCATCACGCGGGAGCTGCCACTTGTTGGCGGGTGGCGTCATGTCTTGGCCCCGTAAAACTCTGCCACTTTTTGAGTTTTACAGGAGGAACGAGAGATGGCCCGGAAGCGTCATCCGGATGAAGATGCGTTGAAGCTGTTGCTCGAGATCGACGTGCATTTGAATGATGATCCGGATGCTGCTTGTCGGCTAGCGAACGACAGCTCAACAGCACTTAGGCGTCAACTGAGCAAAATTCTAGGATGACCGAATCGAGCCGAGGCTGTGTGGAAACGCGCGTGACTTCTCTTTGCTGAGAGTTTTTGCTGGCTTCTTCGGACAGCCGACCCGTCAGCCACATCACTTTGACATTGCGACCGGCCTCGCGCTCCAGCGCCCGGCTCGACGGCACCCGGTTCAGATAGCCGTAGATGAACAGCTTCAGCAGAACCGACGGGTGATACCCCGGGCTCCCTGTCAGCGCCGGAGCCATACGACCAAAGCCCAGCTCTGCCAGATCGATCTCGTCTACAAAGAGATCAATAACGCGGACAGGGTTGTCCTAGCCGATCCAATCCTCCAGCCGGTCCGGAAACAGCGTCATTTGCCCCCGGTCCGTCCCCTCAATGTAGCCAGACATGCTCGCCTCCGGTCTTTGCCGAAAGCATACAACATCCAGAGTTTCCACACAGCCTCGGCTCGCAGGAGACATAGTCGGCCGTCAACGTTCGCAGGTACAGCACCCCATCGACCGAGACCAACAGCTGCGTTGCGGAAAGAAAAGCTGCCGTTCGTTCATAGCGCAGCGAGTTTTCGGGTATCAATGTCCTAGCCGCGGACAAACTGCCAATCCGACCGTCTTCGCTCGCGCCATTCGAAGTCCAGAAACCCTACCCCGCTCTCTTAGGCAATTCAGACAGGCTTCAGAGCCGGAACAGTCAAATTTTTGTTCTTGTAAGAAAAAGATTGCTGCATCGTCCCGACACGAGCGTTCAATGATACCATAATGACCAAGGTCCCCTCTGGGCCGATTGCGTTGGAAAACTCGGTACTCCGCCGAGACCGGCCGAATTGGCAGGACACCGTTCTGAAAAAGTGGCGTTTTGCAAACTGTGCTTGCTCAACAGCGATCTTCAGGGAATTTGTTCTGATTTTTCGGTAGGATTTTCGATTAGCGGAGTTTTCCAACACAATCAGCCCAATGTGGACAATGGCGAAACCGTTTTTCTCCCTTGGATTGCCGGGCATTTCGTCGAAATCCTGCGGTCGCCGGGTGGAGTATCCCACAACAAACATTTAGAATACTTGGCTATGGCTTTGCACTGTGTTGCATCCCTTAACCTAACATGGAGCGCATGAGGCATGCTGTTATTTCGCGGCCGGACGGGGATAGACTGGCTGAGCAATTTTTCATCGCTTCTTCTTTCGATCTTGTTGGCGACGTGCCTGACAGGCAGTGTAGGCGCGCAAGAAGAAGTCGACCGGCAGACTAGTATTGTACAAGACACAGACGGTTCGGATGCCACAGCGTTATTGCGGCCAATTCGCACCGATAGCCCTCAGCAAACACTCAGAAGTTTCATTATTCTGCGCGAAGACCTGGAAGACGAACTCGGGCAATATCTGATTGACAAAACGCTGTACGGAGAGCGCAGGCTTGTTTTGACTTTGCTGCAGCTGGTTGAACTGATTGACATGTCTGAGGTGCCGTCCGCGGCTCGGCGAGACGTGGGTGTCGATACTGTTGCGCACCTGCTCGACATTTTCGGACGAGGGCTTCTACCGAACACCCTGAGTGTTCCAGACGCTGAAGACCTGGAAGAAAATGCCGATTTCAAGAGCTATCTGATTCCAAACACGCCATTTCGGATCGTCCGCATCACTGAAGGCGAACGCGCTGGAGACTTCTTGTTAAGCGCGAAAACAGTCAGGACCGCGCCCAATTTCGCCCGCGCACTCGACGCCATCCCCTTGGACTCCCCGCTGGATATCGAAAGCTGGAGCCGGTTTCTTCCGCAACTCACAGGTTGGGCGATCCCCGGCTGGCTGGAGGTTATGGTTCCAAAGCCTCTGAACAAGGTGATCTTTGATACCCCTATCTGGAAAGTGCTTTTTGTCGCGATCACCGTGCTCGCGGCGCTTCTTCTGTTTGGTCGGTGGTACAACTTTTTGGGCTCACGTAAGGGAGAGACACGCCTCAGGAAAAAGCTGGTCAAATCCCTCTGGCCCCTGTCCGTCATATTTACCGCACTGGCGCTTCAGGCCTTCTTTGAAACCCAGGTCAATCTCACAGGTTCTTTCGCCGTATTGACCTCCTCTTGCCTCATCGCGGCGCGATACCTTGCCGGTGCCTACTTGCTCTGGCTGCTGGTGCAGGCTTTCTTTGAGTGGATCATAAGCAGCCCAAGAATTTCAGATAAGGGTTTGAACGCCAGTTTGCTTCGGCTCTTTGCGCAATTCACTGCGACGGTGGGATCGGTCATCCTTCTTGCATTTGGCGTGCAAGAACTGGGCTTGCCGGTATTTAGTATTCTTGCCGGTCTGGGTATTGGCGGTTTGGCAATAGCCCTTGCCATTCGACCAACGATGGAGAATTTGATTGGCGGTTTCATTCTGTATCTGGACAAACCGGTTGCGATTGGTGATTTTTGCGAGCTGGATGGGAAGATCGGGTCGGTAGAAAGGATAGGTATTCGGTCGACTCAAATTCGCCGTCTGGACCGTACATTGGTTTCAATTCCCAACGCATTATTTGCAGATATGCAAATAACGAACTGGTCCGAATGCAACGAGATGCTGATACAACACACCATCGGCCTGCGATATGAAACAGACCCGGATCAATTGCGGCACGTCCTCGCTGCCATTCGAAAGATGCTTCTGAGCCACCCTAAAGTAACGAGCGATACTGTCAGAGTACGGTTCACTGGATACGGCAGCTCATCTCTTGATATCGAAGTACGTGTTTATACGAAAACAACCGATTTCAACGAGTTTTATGCGATCCGCGAAGACATCATGTTGCGCATCAAGGATATCGTCAAAGACTCCGGCACAGGCTTCGCCTTTCCGTCCATGACCATGTATGCGGCACAAGATGATGGGCTTGACAGGGAACGTGCGGAAAAGGCTAAGAGCACTGTCGAGGATTGGCGACGCGACGGGCAGTTGCCCTTCCCTGAGTTTACAAGACCTGTCGCTGAACGCTTCCGAGGTACCCTGGACTATCCACCACGTGGATCATCAAATCTGGGCAGAGAAGCTGCGGAGGACCTTTCCGAAGAGCCATCGAGCAAATCCAAGGTCTCTGGACGTGAAGAATAAGCGTATTCTTGGCAGGTCTTGAGTTCATGGCGTGACCTGATTTTTCGCCGCATAATTTGAAAGTCGCGCGCAAGATTCTCAGTCCTATGTTGAAATCTTGAAATCATATGAGCTTTGACGAATGAAATAACTCTAACGCGAGACCAGAGCATTTGCAGACGAACCCACTGCATGGTAGCCATCAAACACTGGAGGAGCCCATTTCATTTTGCGGTTTTCAATTGCTTATGTGTTGGTTCTCTTTTCGACGCTGTCCCCGCTTGCAGCGCAGGAGTTGGATCCGCGCAGATGGTCGCATCTGCCCATAAATACGAATTTTTTTGGCGACGCGTACGCGTATACAGGGGGTGATATCTCTTTTGATCCCGCGTTGTTGCTCGAAGATGCTGAAGTCAGGTTGAAAATAGTTGCTCTCGCTTACCTGCGGACTTTTGATATTTACGGTAAAACAGCGCGACTGGATGTGGTGCAGGGATGGAGAGACGCGAAATGGTCAGGGAAACTCGATGGTGTAAAAACCACTGGAAGTGCCGCCACCGATACACACTCCGCGGAGAATTAGCCATGCGCGTCTCACGTTTTCTTCGACCCCAGCCTGAGCTCGTGCAAGACTGAGAAGAGCGCGCTTGTGGACAGGCCCAGCATCAGGATGCCATTGGCTGCCTCCATCGGCCCAAGCACGGCGCGTTCTGAACTCAGTGTGATGTCGCCATAGCCGAGAGTTGTGAAGTTCACCATCGAGAAATACAATGTTTTTCGGAATGTCTCGATTTCTCCCGTGGCGTACAGCGCCAGCGCCCAGATATACACCTGAATCATCATACCGATAAACAAAAAGGACGTGACCGCGCTCAGCAATATCGTCATCTCCCAGAAACTTCCACCAATCCGGGCGATGCCTTTCCACCGCAAAAGAATCGATTTCAGCGCTGCAATAAATGCGCATTGCACGACGGTGCATACAAAAACGGTCAGCACACCAATCAGTACATTCATGGTTGCCTAACCTCTTCTTTTTCTGCGCTCTCTGCCGGCGTTACCGTAGAATGTGAGCGGGCAAGCAGCCGCGCGAACGGTTTCGCGCTCAGCCCATGGCCGATGATGCTGAAAAGGATCGTGCAGGCAACGACCAAGGCGATGAAGTCCGCGCCCGGAACGCCCGCGTCAATGGCCATCACCGTAAAGACGATACTGGCAAGCCCTCGGGGACCGAACCAGCCGACAAAAAGCACTTCGCCAAGCCGCATTTTGGTCCCTTTCAGGCATATCCAGACCGGGAGCATCCGCACCACCGTCAGGCTCAGCACCGCGTATACAGCAATCTCCCACGTAATTGAGTCGAAAACACGGGGCACAATGGTCGCCCCAAAAACCACCCAGGTCAGAAGTGATAAAGCATCCCCGGTACTTTCCGCGGCCAACACGTAGCCCTCCGTCTTCTGCGGCGCGATCCCGCCAAATAGCAAGCCCCCAACAAAAGAGGCGATGAACCCGCTGCCGCCAAGGGCTTGCGCAGTCGCGAAACAGGCAAGAGCCAGCGCCGGCACCAATAGCTGTTTCCAGGTTGGGGAAATGTCTTCCCGGGACTGACGCAGTTTGATCACCGCAGCACCGATACCGGCAATCACGATGCCTGTCACAGCGCCGATACCAACCTCTTCCACGATCAGATGAAAGGCGATCTGGCCGAAGCTTTGTTCTCCTGCCGCGTTGGTCGCGAACGCGAGAAAGGCAAGAAAAATCGGAACGCAAATACCATCGTTCAGACCACTTTCAAAATTCAGGCCGCTGCGGATTGGGCCGGGCACACTCTCGTCGGTAACGACAGCTTTGCCGAGTGCCGCATCGGTCGGCGCGAGTATCGTCGCCAGAAGCGCAATCTCGAGCAAGGTAATCGCGCTGAACAACGCAGCCCCCGACGCAATCCCGAATACAATGGTCAGGGGCAGCCCGATCAACAGAAGCCGTTTCGGCAGGTTTGCGCTGCGCTTGAGTTCTTTCAAGTCCGCATTTGCCGCATCGGCGAAGAGCAGCAAGGCCAGCGTAAGCTCCGCCAAGATGCTCAAACCTTTTGTATTGAAGGACAAATCAAGAATGCCGAAACCGCTGGTCCCCAAAAAAAGACCGATTGCGGTGAAGGTGATGGCGCCGCCAATGATGGTTCGTTCCAGTTTATCGGCAATCACGCTGTAGAGAAACAGGATCACGGCGAGAATTGCGGCGGTTCCGTACATGTTAAGTCCTCTTTGGCCCTTCGCGGGCATAGTGGGTATAGCACATTATCATTGCAGGAAACTCGGCGCGGGGCTCATCTCTCCGGTGGCACCCTTCGTGCGCACCATCACCGATGCAGTCGATCCGACCCGTAGCGTGACGTTTTCGGGCACATCTCCCAACTCGACCCGCACAGGGATGCGCTGTGCCAGCCTGATCCATTCAAACGTGGGGCTGACATTGGGCAAAAGATCCGATCCGGCGCTGCCGTTTTGCATGGCAATTCCGCGCGACAGGCTGTCAACAGTCCCTAAAAAAGGCGATCTTGGGTTGCTCATCAGGGTCACTACAGCCTCTTGTCCGGCGGCCATGTCCGCCGTCATTGTTTCCCGAAAATATGCCTCGACCCAGAAACTGTTTAAATCCACCAGTGCGAGCGCGGGCTGGTTGGCCACAACCTGACTGCCCAGTTGCAGTTCCAGATTTGTCACCTGACCTTCAACGGAGGCCACGACACGCGTGAACTCCACATTAAGCCGGGCCTCCTCCATTGCGGCTTTTGCAGCCCGCAACTGTGCGTTCTCTTCTCCCGGCTCACCCAGATCGGCGCGCGCTTTGGCCAGATTGGCCTCGGCCTGAACAAGCGCGCTGCGCGAGGACTCCAGTGCCGACTTGGCCTGTTCATTTGCCGCGAGATCCACCGAATAGTTGCGCTGCGCAGTGTCCACCCGCATTTGCGCGACATTGCCCTGTTCCAGCAGGGTTTCCGCCCGTGCAAGGTTCATCGCCGCTTCTTCCAGCGTTGCCGTGGTTGAGTCAACTTGCGCCTGGGCTTGTTCGATCGCGGACTTGTACTGGTCTACACTGGCTTCCGCCGCAATCACCTGCTGCGCCAGTGCCGCGATATTGTCTTTGGTCGTGTCATATTCCGCCTCGGCGCGGGCAAGCTCAGCCTCATATGTCCGCCTGTCAATTTCAAAGAGCAGATCGCCTGCCTGGACGATCTGATTGTCCCGGATCGGCAATTTGACGATCGGGCCGGAGACGCGCGGGGCCACCTGTATCACAGTCGCGCGCACCTGCCCGTCGCGCGTCCACGGATTGGTCAGGTAATCGCTGTACATCGAGGCTGCCGCAAAGACCGCGGCGGCAGCGACAAGTAACGTCAGTGCATATCCCGCTATTTTTCCCATGATATCACACCGGCAACAAAAGCGCGTCAAAGGCGGCAAAGAACAGCACGATGATCGACAGAAACGCGATCTGCGGGTTGGCAAAGTAGCGCCACAGGCGCAGCCTGTTCAGAAGCAGTGATGCGGCCCAGGCCGCGACGAGCGCGCAAATCGCAACGATCAGAATCGGCGGAACGTAGACGCCAAATATATCCATTTCTCTTGGTATCATGCTTCCCCCGTTACAGACGCGCCTCCCGTAATCGCGGCCAGTCAATTTGTTTCGCCAGTTCTACCAGTGAAATCAATGACGAGGAAACCCCCCGGAATCCACCAAGTTCCCGAAACAGAATTTCATTCTCAAGGCCACCCACCTCTTCTGTACGACCAGCGGCGATGGCGTCTGCCACCAGTCGCTCCAAAGTGTTCATGCGTCTGGAAAGACGTTCGTGCAAGTCATCGACGGTAATGTGTTCCGGCGCCGCAGCACCCAGTTTTGCGCAAATGTCCTGAATGGCGTGGCGCCATGCCCGCGCCTCGCCGACAACTTCACGGACCCAAATGTCGGAATGTGCAAAATCGCGTGTTGCAAGCAAATCCCGGGTCCGGTCGCCGAGCATCGCCAATCCTGCCGCAAGCTCAATAAGGTTTTTGCGTCGGTCGGCGGTGATTGCGTCTTTCGGCAGCGCTTTGATCCACATGCCCATGCGGCCCGGAATAATTTTCATCTGACGCGCGTGATAGGCGCGGCGCTGCCGTTCCAGCCATGAATTTCGCTCCCGCTTGTTCACATGCACCGTCTCGAGCAGCGTAATCACCGCGTTGAAATAACGGCGGATGAGCCGCAGGAAAACGTGCTCCGGTTTAAAAGAGACCGGAAAAAAGGACACAATCGCAAGGATTGTAAGTACAAGGCAGAAAGCAACGGTCAGATTTGCGACAAAGGTAAAACTGTAAGTCTGGGTATTTTCAATCTGGGTCAAAATCGCAAAAAATGCGAGACCCAGTGCGCGCCCCATCGCCTGTTGCGGCCTGTGACACAGCCAGCAAATCAAAAAGGTCGCCGCGAAAACCGTCAGCCCGAGCGTGCCAAATCCGCTCAGGTGCGGCATCACAAGGATATGCACCGAGCCGCCAAACAGGATCGACAAGACGACCGGCTGCGCGAGCCCCCAGAGCGGTAACGTAGGCGACATCATCATCAGCATGCTCACAGCCGTCGTCATCGCGATGAGCACAACCCACGACGGCAGATCGGGCAGATAGATATAGGCCAGAAAGGTCAGCCAGAAGGCGGTGAACACGCGAAGCGTGCCGTATATGCGCTCCGGGTCGGGCAACAGGACCTGCGCTTGGACAGCCGGTTTGCTCCGTTCCGTATCTTTCGCAACACCCCGCACATCGGCAATGGCGACCAAAAGCTTTTCGGAATGCCCGTCCAATTCTCTCAGCTTGCTGTGGGTCTGGCTCAGCGCGGCGCGTTGAAATGCTGGAAGTTCTTCGGCCTTGGCACGATCAAAGTTCAACCTGACCGCATGCGGCAGCGCATCCAGCTCCTTTCCGGCCAACACGTCTCCCGAAGTCCGAAACCGTCTGAGTATCTCGTCCAGAGCACCTTCCAACCCGGCAAGATGGGTCGATGGTTTTGCGCCTTCAAGATCTGGCAGACCGAGACGCAAGCGCTCCAGAGTATCGACAATGCCGTCGAGGGCACCAATCGCGCGGCGCCACGAGCGTTTGGTCTCCGCAATTTCAAAACTGTCCAAAGCGGCAGCTTCAAGTTTCGCCAGTAAACCTGACTGCCGAAGCGCAGCTTGTTTCAAACCCTCCTGCGGGAGCTGCAACTGGTCCTTGCCGGGGTCACCCAACAGCAACACCGAGCGTCCTGCGGACAAGGCCGCATGCATGTCTGACAGTTGTAGATGGATGTCTTTTTCAAAACTTCCCCGGGTGTTTGACGGAAATACAAAGGTGGAAACCACTGTAAAGACAAGTGTGCCCAGAATCGTCTCCTGCGCGCGCAAAACGACCGTTTGAAAGGCCTGCAGGCTCTCGCCGCCAGACAGCATGGACAAAAGCGGGACC
>JASFFN010000012.1:0-12588 GCA_050124275.1 Roseobacter sp.
ACCATCAGCACGTTCTCGGGGAATTCCACCAATCCGATCATGTCGTGGCTCTTGGCAAACTTCGGCCCCGGGCAACCGCTTTATCTCGCGTTTTTCATGGTCATGATCGTGTTCTTCACGTATTTCTACACCTTCAACGTCAGTTTCAAACCGGATGACGTGGCCGACAACCTCAAGAACCAGAACGGTTTCATTCCCGGCATCCGGCCGGGCAAGAAGACGGCGGAGTATCTCGAGTACGTCGTGAATCGGGTGCTGGTACTCGGGTCGGCCTACCTCGCTGCCGTCTGTCTTCTGCCGGAAATCCTCCGAGGTGAATTTGCCATCCCCTTCTACTTCGGCGGCACATCCGTTCTGATCGTGGTTTCCGTGACGATGGATACCATTCAGCAGATCCAGAGCCACCTTTTGGCGCATCAATACGAAGGCCTGCTCGAAAAGTCGCAGTTGCGCGGCAAGAGCGCGAAGGGCCGCAAGAGACGGAGCCCTGCGCGCAAATGAACATAATTCTTCTCGGACCGCCCGGCGCCGGCAAGGGCACGCAGGCGCGCGCACTCGTCGAAGAGCGCGGCATGGTACAACTGAGCACCGGAGACATGCTGCGCGAGGCAAAGGACAGCGGCACGGAGATGGGCAAGGTCGTGGCCGACGTCATGGCGCGTGGTGCCTTGGTGACGGACGAGATCGTGATCGGGCTCATCAAGGAGAAGCTCGACACCGTGAAGGCGAACGGCTTTATCTTCGATGGGTTTCCGCGGACCCTCGCGCAGGCTGATGCGCTTGACAAATTGCTCGAGGCGACAGGAGAAAAGCTGGATGCCGTGATCGAGATGCGCGTCGATGACGCGGCTCTTGTGGCGCGGATTGTCGCCCGCTCCACATGTGCTGGCTGTGGTGAGGTCTACAACGACAATACCAAGCCGATCCCCGAAGATGGCGTCTGCACGAAATGCGGGCAGGCAAAAGAGTTCAAGCGGCGCGCGGACGACAATGAGGAAAGCCTGAAGACGCGCCTGATGGAATATTACAAACAGACCTCTCCCCTGATCGGGTACTATTACGCCAAGGGCAAACTCAGCAGCGTGGACGGACTGGGCACTGTCGATGCTGTCCACGGCGAGATCAATGCCGTTCTGGACGCCTGACACGACCGGCGGCGACGTCAAGGAATAATGACGAACGGATTGCGGGCGTTTTGCCGGTCGTTGCCGCAGTCCACAGGATCGGGCGCTGACGGCGCAGGCGAGAGATCCAGCACCATGGCCGGTATCAGCCTTGCCACAGCGGGAGCGCGCCCGGCGTTCCAGGCCAGCGCGATCTCACGTTTTTGCTCAGGCTGCATCTGCGCCATTTCCAGCATCAGTTTCATGATCAGTGTTTCGCGAATATCCTCGAAACCGCGGGCGACGAGGTGGAAGGCTCCCGGTCCGCCGATCACGCAATCCGCATAAAAGCGGCTGACCGTATCTGCTGTTTCGCCGCTGTATCCTGCAGGATTATTGACAAGCTCGATCGGCAAGCCATTGACCGTCAGCCCGCGGGACAGAACGTGCTCACGCGCCGGCTGCAGGCCGAGACCGTCGTTGAGCACCCCATCGCCCGAGATGTCGATCACGTAATCGCGTGCAGGGATATCGAGAGCGGATATCGCGACCTCCGCGGCGAGCAGGGCGTCGCCGACGGCGGTTGCCTGGAGGTACATTGGATCATGCGCAACGTCCGGGATTGCGAGAATGTCATCGGCAAAGGCTGCCAGATCTCCGGCTGTCGACATTACCCGGATGGGCAGGTGCACGCGCTGAAACCGCGCGCCGCTCCATTCCATGTAGGCGATTGCGACACTGCCAGCCTCGCCGCCCAGTGCGATACGTGCGACGCGCGGGTCCTTGAGCGCCTCGGCATAAGCCTGTCGCTGGAACAGCCGTTCGTTCATTTCGATGGAGGAGGACACATCGACAGCCAGCACCAGCGCAATGTCGACACGCGAGTGTTGCGGCCTGTCCGGCGGGGTGTAAGCGGAGGGCAGCGCGTTGTCCGCGGCTGACGCGCTGGCCCATAAACAGATTGTTGAAATCAGCAGGATTCCGGCCTGCCACCGCTTGGGAGAGAATATCGTCATGTGCCGTTTCCTTTTCCGGTACGGCCACCTCCCAAGCCGTGTGATCCACGATATTGGTACCAGAAAACGGTTAACGCCGGGTGGGCGTAACGACCTCTGCGATGCTGCGCCGCGGCATTTCCGTCTTCATGCCTGTTTTTTAGGCGGTCCAACCACAACGCAGCCCGCCGACGGGCGGGTTGAAATCCGTTGAAGTCCAAGGTTGACGCCCAGCAAAAAAGCCAATAACACGCCTCATCTCGCAAAGAGAATCATTCGCCCGACGGGTCGCGCCCCGAGGACGAGACCACCTGAATCAGCTGACGCCCGATGCCGTGACACGCCTCGGGCTTACGTTGTGAAAAAAGGGTCTGGGATTACGGACCCGCAACGAAAAGGAAATATGACGTGGCACGTATCGCCGGCGTAAACATCCCGACTGCAAAACGGGTACCGATCGCCCTCACTTATATCACTGGTATCGGCAACGCTTCCGCAAAGGCAATCTGCGAAGCAGTCGGTATAGACATGGCCCGCCGGGTCAACGAACTGTCCGACGCGGAAGTACTGGCCGTGCGCGAGCACATCGATGCCAACTACACCGTCGAGGGCGACCTGCGGCGCGATGTTCAGATGAACGTCAAGCGCCTGATGGACCTTGGCTGCTACCGTGGCCTGCGCCACCGCCGCAACCTGCCGGTTCGCGGCCAGCGCACCCATACCAACGCCCGCACCCGCAAAGGCCCCGCGAAGGCCATTGCCGGCAAGAAGAAGTAAGGGAGGGACTGACCAATGGCACGTGACAAGACACGCACGAAACGGAAGGTCTCGAAGAACATCGCGGCGGGTGTCGCGCATGTGAACTCTTCCTTCAACAACACCAAAATCCTGATCTCCGACGTGCAGGGCAACGCGATCTCCTGGTCGTCCGCCGGCACGATGGGCTTCAAGGGCTCGCGGAAATCCACACCCTATGCGGCGCAGATGGCGGCAGAGGATGCGGGTCGCAAGGCGCAGGAGCATGGTGTCAAGACACTCGAAGTCGAGGTGCAGGGCCCCGGATCCGGTCGGGAAAGCGCGCTGCGCGCGCTCGCCGCGGCTGGCTTCAACATCACGTCGATCCGTGATGTGACTCCGATGGCTCACAACGGCTGCCGTCCACCCAAGCGCCGCCGCGTGTGATTTGATCTGAACTGCGGGGCCGCGCATTCGCTGCGGCCTCATTCCGCTTTTTGAAACCTCGAGCGTCTGCACCTTTTGGACATGGGGCGCAGACAGGAATGGAGGGACGCATGATCCACAAGAATTGGGCCGAATTGATAAAGCCTCAGCAATTGGACGTTAAACCGGGCAACGACCCCGCGCGCCAGGCGACCGTAACGGCAGAACCGCTCGAGCGTGGTTTCGGGCTGACGATGGGCAACGCGCTGCGCCGCGTTCTGATGAGTTCGCTGCAGGGTGCCGCGATCACGTCGGTACAGATCGACAACGTGCTGCACGAGTTTTCGTCCGTTGCCGGTGTCCGCGAAGACGTGACGGACATCATTCTGAACCTGAAAGGCGTCAGCCTGCGCATGGAAGTCGAAGGGCCCAAGCGCCTGTCGATTTCCGCGAAAGGACCGGGCGTTGTGACGGCGGGCGACATTTCGGAATCGGCGGGCATCGAGGTGCTGAATCGTGACCATGTCATCTGTCACCTCGACGATGGCGCGGATCTTTACATGGAACTGACTGTTCATCAGGGCAAGGGCTACGTTTCCGCCGAGAAAAACAAGCCTGAGGACGCTCCCATCGGTCTGATTCCGATCGACGCGATCTATTCACCGGTGAAAAAGGTCAGCTACGATGTTCAGCCGACCAGGGAAGGTCAGGTTCTGGACTATGACAAGCTGACCATGAAAGTGGAAACCGACGGCTCCGTCACGCCGGATGATGCGGTGGCCTACGCCGCGCGCATCCTGCAGGACCAGCTTGGCATCTTCGTCAACTTCGACGAACCCGAGTCCGCAAACCGCGCGGATGAAGACGACGGTCTGGAGTTCAATCCGCTGCTGCTCAAGAAGGTGGACGAACTGGAACTGTCGGTGCGATCGGCGAACTGCCTGAAAAACGACAACATCGTCTACATTGGCGATCTGATCCAGAAGACCGAAGCGGAAATGCTGCGCACGCCGAACTTTGGCCGGAAGTCGCTGAACGAGATCAAGGAAGTGTTGTCCGGCATGGGGCTGCACCTTGGCATGGATGTCGAGGACTGGCCGCCCGACAACATCGAGGACCTGGCCAAGAAGTTTGAAGACGCCTTTTAACGGCGTCTTCGCAAATGCCCGCATCGATGCGGGGACACCCCGGGCATGATGCCCCAAGGAGAGCCGGTGACACGCATCGCCGGCCAGACAAAGCAAAATCGTCCGTAGAGGACAACTTAGGAGAAGAACAATGCGTCACGCACGTGGATACCGCCGCCTGAACCGAACCCATGAACACCGCAAGGCGCTCTGGGCTAATATGGCCGGCTCGCTCATCGAGCATGAACAAATCAAGACGACTCTGCCAAAGGCAAAGGAACTGCGCCCGATCATTGAAAAGATGATTACGCTCGCCAAACGCGGCGACCTGCATGCGCGGCGCCAGGCTGCGGCTAAACTGAAGCAGGATGAATACGTCACCAAACTTTTCGACGTGTTGGGCCCCCGCTACAAGGACCGTCAGGGCGGATATGTCCGCGTTCTCAAGGCAGGGTTCCGCTATGGTGACATGGCGCCGATGGCGATTATCGAGTTCGTCGACCGCGACCGCGATGCAAAAGGCGCATCCGACAAGGCGCGCGTCGCTGCTGAAGAAGAAGCGATCGACGAATAAGCGACTTCGCAACGCACAAGACACGGCCTCTGCTCCTCTCGGTGCGGGGGCTTTTTTTGTGCCGCGCAGAGCGGTATTTTGGGCGCATGAAAGCAAACTCCTTGCAGAGCCCGTGGCGGATGCGCAAATGCGACATGTGAAATACGTTTTGATCGCCCTCTCGCTGCTTTGCAGCCTGCCCGCCGCCGCGCAGTCGGTGCCCCAGTCGCGCGCGGAAATCCAACTCAGCTTTGCGCCATTGGTGAAAGAGGCAGCGCCCGCCGTGGTCAACATCTATGCCAAGGTGATCCGGCAAACGCGACGCGGGCCTTTTGCCGACGATCCTTTTTTCGACCGGTTTTTCAGAGAATTCGAGGACCCGCGTCCCCGTGTTCAGAATTCCCTCGGGTCCGGCGTGATCCTGTCCGCTGACGGGATCGTGGTGTCGAACTATCACGTGGTCGGAGAGGCCACCGATATCCGCGTCGTCCTGTCGGACCGCCGCGAATACGAAGCTGACGTTCTGCTGGGCGACGCGGACAGCGATCTGGCGGTTCTGAAGCTGCGGGGCGCAAGCGATCTGCCCTACCTCGCATTCCGCGACTCCGAAACGGTCGAGGTCGGTGAACTCGTACTCGCCATCGGTAATCCCTTCGGCGTCGGGCAGACCGTCAGCAGCGGTATCGTATCCGGCCTGGCGCGCTCGGGCGCGGCCACGGGCCGGGGCCGCGGGTACTTCATCCAGACCGATGCGCCCATCAATCCGGGCAATTCCGGTGGCGCTCTGATCGACATGAGCGGGCGGCTGATCGGCATCAATACGTCCATCCTGACCCGTTCCGGCGGCTCCAACGGGATCGGGTTCGCGATCCCTGCAGACCTTGTCGAGACCTTCGTCGCACAGGCACGGGACGGTCGCAGCGCCTTCGGCATTCCCTGGGCAGGGATGAACGGTCAGCCCGTTGACGCGGAAATGGCGGACGTTTTCGGGCTCGAACGGCCCGGTGGCATCGTTGTTTCCGGGTTGCATCCCGCGAGCCCCTTTGCACGGGCCGGCGTTTCGGTCGGAGACGTGATCCTGGCCGTTGACGGCCAGCCCATCAACACACCGGCAGAGATGATCTACCGGATGAGCGTTCGGGGACTCGGTCAGAGCGCGCGCGTCGACATCAAGCGGGACCAAGCCGTCGAAACGTTGTCCGTCGACATGCTCGAAGCACCGGATGACCCCCCGCGTGACGAAACGGTTCTCGGACGCCGTGCCGTGTTGCAGGATATGCGCATTGCCCGGATCAATCCGGCTGTGATCTCTGAATTCAACCTGCCGCTCGACGCCGAGGGGGTCGTGGTCGTCGATCCTGCGCCGCTAGGGCAGCGTGTTGGTCTGCGGCGCGGCGATGTTTTGCAGGCGGTCAACGACCGGATTGTCACGCATCCGCGAGAAATAGAGCGGGCACTCTCTGCCAGATCGGGATTTTATCGGCTTGTGGTGCTGCGCGCAGGCCGCCGCACCGTTCTGCAGTTCCGGGTCTGAGCGATGGCCGATCTCTTTGATGTCGATCCCGTACCGGAAGGGCCGCGCCCGCTGGCAGACCGGTTACGTCCTCGGAAACTCGCCGAGGTGATCGGTCAGGAACAGGCGATCGGGCCCGGGTCGCCCCTCGCGAGCATGCTGGAGGCCAACGCGCTGAGCTCTCTGATCCTTTGGGGGCCGCCTGGCGTCGGCAAGACGACCATTGCGCGCCTGCTGGCGCAGGAAACCGATTACAGTTTTGTCCAGATCAGCGCCATTTTCACCGGCGTGCCCGAGCTGCGGAAAGTCTTCGAGGCGGCGAGGATACGACGCCGGAACGGGCAGGGCACCCTGCTCTTTGTCGACGAGATTCACCGTTTCAACAAAGCCCAGCAGGACGGGTTCCTGCCGCACATGGAGGACGGGACGATCGTGCTCGTCGGCGCGACCACGGAGAACCCGTCGTTCGAGTTGAACGCCGCCCTGCTGAGCCGTGCGCAGGTCCTCGTGCTTGAACGCCTGCCGTTGCGCGACCTGGAACTTCTCGCGCAACGCGCGGAAACCGAACTGGGCATGGCCCTCCCGCTTGACGGTCCGGCACGCGAAGCGCTTCTTGAAATGGCGGATGGAGACGGGCGCGCGTTGCTCAACCTCGTTGAGCAGGTGGCCGCCTGGAAGGTCGATGCAAAACTTGACACGGGCGCGCTGAGCGCACGGCTGATGAAGCGCGCGGCGCAATACGACAAGAGCGGCGATGCGCATTACAACCTGATCTCGGCCTTGCACAAATCCATACGCGGGTCCGATCCGGATGCGGCGCTCTACTGGTTTGCGCGGATGCTGGAAGGCGGCGAGGATCCGAGGTATCTGGCGCGCCGGCTGACGCGCATGGCGGTGGAGGATATCGGTCTGGCCGATCCGCAGGCACAGGCCATCTGCCTGCACGGCTGGCAAACCTACGAACGCCTCGGCACCCCGGAGGGCGAACTGGCGCTTGCACAGGCGGTCGCCTACCTCGCGCTCGCGCCGAAGTCGAATGCGGCCTATGTCGCCTATAAAGGCGCGCGGGCATCCGCGCAAAAGACCGGGTCGGAACCGCCGCCCAAACACATCCTGAACGCGCCGACGTCGATGATGAAGGAACAGGGATATGGCGAGGGCTACGCGTACGATCACGACACCGAGGACGCGTTCTCGGGCCAGAACTACTTTCCGGACGGGATGCCGCGCCTGTCGCTTTATCATCCGGTAGAGCGTGGCTTTGAGCGTGATCTCAAAAAGCGCCTCGAATATTTTACCCGCCTGCGTGAAAAGCGCGAAACTTGACAATACCGCCGCGACACGAGACAGACCGCGCATGACGCATTCTCTCATCCTTGTTGCGCTCGGAGGCGCGATCGGTGCATCGCTCCGCTACTTGTGGGGGGTGGGTCTGTTTCGCCTGACCGGCGGGCCGATTGAGTTCCCGGTCGCGATCCTGTCGGCGAATGTGCTGGGCTCATTCCTGATGGGAGTATTTGTCGTCATGGCTGCACATCGCGGATTGACGCATCTCAGTCCCTTCGTGATGACCGGCTTGCTCGGAGGCTTTACGACGTTTTCAGCCTTTTCGCTTGAGACGGTCACGCTGATGGAGCGCGGCGCATTGGGTCAGGCAGGTCTTTACGTGGCGCTTTCGGTGGTTCTGTCTGTCGCGGGACTGATGCTGGGTCTCTGGCTTGCAAGGGTGATGCTGACATGAGCACTGTGCAAACTCTGGATGTAGCGCCGGATGACGCAAACCAGAGGCTTGATCGCTGGTTCAGACGCCAGTTCCCGCAGATCAGCCAGGGCCGCATCGAAAAGATGTGCCGCAAGGGCGAAATCCGCGTGAACGGCGGGCGCGTCAAGGCGTCGACGCGGCTTGAGGCAGGGCAACAGGTCCGGGTGCCGCCCTTGCCGGATGCGGCCGCTCCGGTGGCGCAGCCTCGGTCGGCTGTTTCCGCGGCTGACGCGAAGATGATCCGGTCCTGCGTGATCTACAAAGATGACCACGTGATCGCGCTCAACAAGCCGGCAGGGCTGCCAACGCAGGGCGGGTCTGGCCAGACGCGTCACGTGGATGGTCTGGCCGAAGCGCTCAAATTCGGTCTGGACGAAAAACCCAGGCTGGTGCACCGGCTTGACAAGGACACATCCGGCGTTCTGCTTCTGGCGCGCACGCGTCTGGCGGCGAAAGCGCTGACAGCCGCCATGCGGCACAAGGAAACGCGCAAGATCTACTGGGCGCTCGTGGCAGGGGTACCGACCCCGTACCTGGGCGAGATACGCTATGCGCTGGTCAAGGCTGCGGGGCGGGGCAAGGGCGGCGAGGGTGAAAAGATGCGTGCCATTCCGCCGCGCGAGGTGGACGACTGGCCCGGCGCAAAGCGGGCGCATACGCTCTACGCGACGCTCTACAGGGTTGGATCGCGCGCGGCGTGGGTCGCGATGGAGCCGATTACCGGGCGCACCCACCAACTGCGCGCGCACATGGCCGAGATTGGTCACCCGATCATCGGAGACGGCAAATATGGCGGCTCAGGGCAGGAGAACATGGGCGATGGCTGGGGCGCGCAGCTTGGCGGTATCATTTCGAAAAAGTTGCACCTGCATGCCCGCATGATGCGCTTCGAGCATCCCGAGACACGCAGACTCATTACCGTCACTGCCGCTTTGCCGGATCACATGAAACAAAGCTGGGAGACTTTCGGCTGGACCGAAGAGCTGGCAGCCGAAGACCCGTTTGAAGCCCTGTGATGAGCACCTCGCTGAAACTGGTAATCTTCGATGTGGATGGCACGCTGGTCGACAGCCAAAGCGACATTCTGGGCGCGATGACGCGGGCATTTGACGCCGTTGGCCTCGCGCCACCAGCGCGCGACGAGATACTGGGGATCGTCGGACTGTCCTTGCCCGTGGCGATGGAAAGACTGGCGCCTGAAGCAACACGCCGTGTTCACAGTACTCTCGTGGAAGAATACAAAGCGGCTTACGTCGACATGCGGGCGCAGGTTGGCGCGGCGCAGTCGAGTCCGCTCTACGCAGGGGCGCTGGAGACGCTTGAGACCCTCTACCAGGTCCCGGAGATGTTCATGGGTGTGGCGACGGGAAAATCCAAACGGGGGTTGGACAAGCTGATTGAAGCGCATTCCCTTGAACGCTTTTTCGTGACCCGTCAGGTCGCGGATTTTCATCCATCCAAGCCGCATCCGTCGATGATCCTGCAAGCGATGGCAGAGGCGGGTGTGACACCTGAGCAGACGGTCATGATCGGGGATACGAGTTTTGACATGGAAATGGCCGCTGCCGCCGGCGTTCAGGCCATTGGCGTTTCCTGGGGCTATCATCCGGTGTCGGCCCTTGAAGGCGCGCGCGCGGTGCTTGACGATTTTGGCGACCTGCCAGAGGTTTTGTCGTCGGTCTGGAGCGAAACACCATGAGCGAATGGAAAGCAAAAAGATTCTGGAAAGCAGCGAGCGTGCATGCGTCCTCTGAAGGTTTCAGCATTCGTCTTGACTCGCGTCCGGTGAAAACGCCCGCGAAAAGACTGCTGGTTCTGCCCACCTACGGTTTCGCCGAAGCCATTGCCCAGGAATGGGATGCGCAGCAGGAACAGATAGATCCCCTATCCATGCCTTTCACCCGCTCGGCGAATGCAGCTCTGGACAAGGTGATGCCGCAAAAGGCGGAAGTTGCCGAGATGCTTGCCGCTTACGGCGACAGCGATCTGTTGTGCTATCGCGCGGACTATCCGCAAGAACTGGTCGAACGGCAGTCGGCGCAATGGGATCCCATCCTTGACTGGGCAGAGGAAACTCTGGATGCGCGCCTCTACCCGAGGACCGGGGTCATGCACGCACCGCAGGATACTGCCGCGCTGGAAAGGCTTTCCGAACGCGTGCACGCAATGACGATTTTCGAGCTTGCGGCTTTTCACGACCTCGTCAGCCTGTCCGGTTCACTGATTCTTGGCTTTGCCGCAGCGCATGATTTGTACGCGCCCAAATCGATTTGGGACATTTCCTGTCTTGATGAAAACTGGCAGGCCGAAGAATGGGGCAAAGACGAAGAGGCGGAAGCCGTCGCCGCGTTGAAAGAGCAGGCGTTTATCCATGCAAAGCAAGTGTTTGATCTGTCGCGTGCATAAAAAATGCGCGTCTTGCCGTTGTTCGGCGTGAGACGGTATTTCTGATGCTTATTTTGCCAAAGCGGCTCTTGACCTCAACACCCTAATACGAACAGTATTGCCCCCACTCGGAGCGCGCAAAACGCTCCTGTATCACTGTCGGCGAAAAAGTCCGACGAACCGCCTAATAAATGGGCGGAAAATCAGGAAGAGGTTTGAAATGAAAAAATCAGTACTCCTTGGTACGCTGACGGTCGCCGGCCTTGCAGCCGGTGCTGCGGCGGCAGGTACGCTGGATGACGTAAAAGCACGTGGCACGCTGAACTGTGGTGTGACGACAGGCCTGGTAGGCTTCGCGGCACCTGACGCGAACGGCGAATGGAATGGTTTCGACGTATCCGTCTGTCGCGCTGTCGCTGCGGCGGTTCTGGGCGATCCCTCTGCCGTGGAATTTGTCCCGACAACAGGCAAAACGCGCTTCACCGCGCTGGCGTCCGGCGAGATCGACATGCTGGCACGCAACACCACATGGACGTTTTCCCGCGATGTCGACCTCAAATTCACATTTGTCGGCGTGAACTACTATGACGGTCAGGGTTTCATGGTGCCGAAAGCGCTTGGCGTGTCATCGGCCAAGGATCTCGATGGCGCCACGGTCTGCATCCAGACAGGCACCACGACTGAGCTGAACCTCGCGGACTTCTTCCGTGCGAACAACATCAGCTATGAGCCGGTCCCGATCGAGACCAACGCCGAAGCGCAACAGCAATATCTCGCCGGCGCATGCGACGTATACACGACGGACGCGTCTGGTCTGGCCGCGACGCGCGCGACTTTCGAAGCCCCGGGCGACCACGTCCTGCTGCCGGAAATCATTTCCAAGGAGCCTCTGGGCCCACTCGTCCGCCACGGCGACGATGAGTGGGGAGATGTGGTTCGCTGGACGCTTAACGCGCTCATCACGGCGGAAGAGCTTGGTGTGACATCGGCGAACGTGAACGAAATGGCCGAAAGCTCCGGCAACCCGGAAGTCAAGCGTCTGCTGGGTACGGAAGGCACATTGGGTGAAATGCTCGGTCTGGATGCCGACTGGGCCAAGCGCGCGATCGCAACCCAAGGCAACTACGGTGAAATATTTGCCAAGAACATCGGTGAGGAGACGCCGATCGGTCTGGCGCGCGGCCTGAACGCGCAGTGGACAGATGGCGGTCTCATCTACTCGCCGCCTTTCCGTTAAGGACGAAAATTGCAAGGGCGCAGAATAGCTTCTGCGCCCTTCGCATTTAAGAAGACCAGAAACGATGTACCGGTCACAAGAGGCGCAAAAAGCGCCCGGTTATTTGGCCGGAACCAACGGGGAACGAATGCATGACCACAATAGCGGACCCGCAACGGGAGTCGTTCCGACTGTCGATGCTGATAAACGACACGCGTTATCGGTCAATGACCTTTCAGGCCATTGCCCTGCTGGTGCTGATCGTCTCTTTTGCATATCTGCTGAACAATCTTTTCACCAACCTTGCGGCGGCTGGTCTCAACATTTCCTATGATTTCCTCGGCGATCCGGCAGGCTACGATATCAACCAGACGCTTGTCGAGTATGACAGTCAGTCACCGCACTCGCAGGCGGCCCTTGTCGGTATTCTGAACACGCTGCTGGTGGCTTTCCTCGCATGTGTAACTGCGACATTCTTCGGCGTCGTGGCTGGGGTGCTGCGCTTGTCCAAGAACTGGCTCGTGTCAAAGCTGATGGCGTTCTACGTGGAGATTTTCCGCAATATCCCCGTTCTGATCTGGATCATCATCATCTTCACCATCATGACCGCCGTCATGCCCGCGCCCCGCGCTTTCCGGGGCGACGAGCCGGAGGCGTCGATGGTGTTGTGGGGGTCGATGGCCTTTACCAACCGCGGCGTTTATATACCCGCGCCAGTCTGGGGTGCCGGTTCCATCGTCGTGGTCCTGACATTCCTCGCGTCCATCGCAGGC
>JASFFN010000013.1:0-12390 GCA_050124275.1 Roseobacter sp.
TGGAAGGCCGGTTGTCGGGATCCGATTACTCGCTGAATGCGACGCAATCGACCGATGACGAGGGCCGCGAGTGGATCGAGGCGCTCGAAGACGAAAGCGCGCAGGCGGCCGAAACTGTCGAACACGCGCATGATACCGAGCAACTGCGTGCATGGCTGCTGCAGGCAATGAATGACCTCAATGACCGCGAACGGTTTATTGTGCGTGAACGCAAGTTGCGCGACACACCGCGGACACTGGAAAGCCTTGGCCAGGAGCTGAACCTGAGCAAGGAACGTGTCCGGCAACTCGAAGCTGCGGCATTCGGCAAGATGCGCAAGTCGCTGGAGAACCAGTCCCGCGAGGTTCTGCACTTCCTCGCGTGATGACGTTCAAAGCGATCCTGAACATGACTACAGGCGCGGCAATCTTTGCCGCGTCTTTTGCATGGGCGGGCAGCAATGATCCTGTCGCGCTTCCAGCCGCGGGTCACGCCGCCGACGTTGTCTTTCTGGGCGAGCAGCACGACAACCCGGTACATCACGAACGGCAAGCCGCGTGGGTCGCGGAGCTGAAGCCTGCCGCATTGGTTTTCGAGATGCTGACCACGGACCAGGCTGCGCTGGTGACCTCGGACAACAGAAACGATGCCGAGGCTCTGGAGGCGGTCCTCAACTGGCATGCGTCCGGCTGGCCGGACTTCTCGATGTATTTTCCGATATTCGATGCGGCGCCGGATGCCGCCGTCTATGGAGCGGCCGTGCCACGGGAAAAGCTTCGTGAGATGATGGAGCTTGCACCGGAAGACGTGATTGGCGCCGACACCGTGCAACTGTTTGCTTTGAACACGCCCTTGCCGGAAGATCAACAGGCCGCGCGGGAGGCGCTGCAGCGCACAGCGCATTGCAACGCACTGCCCGACGATCTGTTGCCGCGCATGGTAAGCGTGCAACGAGTGCGCGACGCGGCGCTCGCGCAGGCGGCGCTCGACGCTCTGGAAACAACCGGCGGTCCCGTTGTCGTGATCACCGGCAACGGACACGCGCGGCAAGACTGGGGCGCTCCGTTTCTTCTGCGCCTTGCCGATGCGACTGTTGACGTGTTCAGTATCGGCCAAGGCGAGGCAGGGCAGATCCCCGACGGCGGTTTTGGCTTCGTCGCCGATGCCCCCGCGGTGGATCGCGGCGATCCTTGCGACGCCTTCAGGCAGTAGCTGATGGCAGTGCTGCGCCGGAGGGGCTGGCGGTCGCCGGGCGTGCATCCTATTGTCGTCGCGCAGTGCCGGCGAAATGAGGTTGCCCATGCTGACTGGAAAACACATTCTGCTGATCATTGGAGGCGGTATTGCCGCCTTCAAGTCGCTTGACCTGATCAGACGGCTTCGGGAAAACGGCGCGACGGTCACGCCTGTCCTGACCAAAGCCGGTGAAGAGTTCGTGACGCCGCTGTCGGTGTCCGCGCTGGCAGGTGCCAAAGTGTACCGCGATCTCTTCGATCTGACTGACGAAGCCGAGATGGGCCACATTCAGCTCAGCCGTGTCGCCGATCTGGTCGTCGTCGCACCGGCCACGGCGGATCTGATGGCAAAAATGGCGCAAGGCCTCGCCGGTGATCTGGCCAGTACGCTGCTTCTGGCAACCGATACGCCCGTCATGATCGCGCCGGCCATGAATGTCCGGATGTGGGAGCATGCGGCGACACGCAGAAACGCGGACCGGTTACAGCAGGACGGCGTGCGCTTTGTCGGCCCGGTTTCCGGCGATATGGCCTGTGGCGAGCATGGACCCGGGCGCATGTCGGAACCGCTGGAGATTGTCGATGCGATCAAGGAATTCTTTTCCGATGGTCCTCTCAAGGGGCGCAGGATCCTGGTGACATCCGGGCCCACGCACGAGCCGATAGATCCCGTGCGGTACATCGCCAACCGGTCCTCGGGCGCACAGGGAACGGCCATTGCAAAAGCCTTGATGGCCAAAGGCGCCGATGTGGTATTCGTGACCGGCCCGGCGACCGTTCCGCCGCCGCAGGGGGCGCAGGTGATTGCCGTCGAAACCGCCGCACAGATGCTTGAGGCCGTGACGTCCGCATTGCCGGTGGATGCGGCCATCTTCGCGGCGGCGGTCGCCGACTGGCGTGTGGCGCATGCCAGTGACCGCAAGCTGAAAAAATCGAAGGACGGGTTGCCGGTCATGAATTTTGCCGAGAACCCGGACATTCTGCGCACGATAGCCCAACTCCCTGACGGTCGGCCTGATCTGGTCATTGGTTTTGCCGCTGAGACCGATGACGTGATCGCGCACGCGACGGCCAAACGGCAGCGCAAGGGGTGCGACTGGATTCTCGCCAACGACGTCTCTCCCGCAACGGGAATCATGGGGGGGCAGGAAAACGCGGTTGTTCTGATCGACGAGAGCGGCGCGGAGCTCTGGCCGCGCATGTCGAAGGACGCTGTCGCTCGGCGTCTGGCGGACCAGATCGTCTCTCACTTTTCGGGAAAAAAGAGCTGATGCAAGGTACGGGAGCGCGTCGGATCGAGATTGCCATCAAACGCGCGGCAGGCGCTGATCCGGGTGTTGCGCTGCCGGCCTATGAGACCGCCGGCGCTGCTGGTGCCGATCTTCGTGCCAATCTTCCGGATCGCGAAAACATGGTTCTGCCGACGGGTGGGCGGGCGCTTGTCCCGACCGGATTGCACATGGAAATTCCGCAGGGGTTCGAGGTGCAGATCCGCCCGCGTTCCGGTCTGGCATTGAAACACGGGATCACGCTTCTCAATTCCCCCGGAACCATAGACAGCGACTATCGCGGGCCGGTCGGACTCATCCTGCTCAATACCGGCGATGAGGACTTTGAAGTGCGGCATGGTATGCGCATCGCGCAAATGGTGATTGCTCCCGTCCTGCAGGCGTCGTTTCTGGAAACAAATGACTTGAGACCCTCGTCGCGCGGTACAGATGGTTTCGGATCGACAGGGAGTGACTGATGATTCTGGTTCTGGGATTGGCCGCAGTACTATGGGGGATTGGCAGCCTGATGGGCGCGCCGAGATCCGCCCGGCTCTCCATGATCGGTTTGCTGTACGTCGGCGTCTTGATGATTCATGTGATCCTGCCCGATGGCCACCCGCTGCGTCTTGCCACCGGGGAAAGCCCTGCGCTCTGGCTACTGATAGGCGGCTTTGTGGCGATCGTGGTGGCCTACCGGCAGGTGCTCGGCAGGTTGCGCAACCGCGTTCAGGCAGCGGAACAGGCAAGCACGGCGGCAGACCGCGCACCGCTGTTCAGCGACACGGAACTCAACCGGTACGCCCGGCACATGGTTCTGCGCGAAATTGGCGGGCCGGGTCAGAAACGGCTGAAAGAGGCACGGGTTCTGGTGATCGGGGCAGGGGGGCTGGGTGCGCCGGCCCTGCAATATCTCGCCGCCGCCGGGGTCGGGACGATCGGGGTGATCGACGACGACGTCGTCGAGAACACCAACCTGCAACGACAGGTAATCCATCGGGATGCCTCCATCGGCATGCCAAAGGTATTTTCGGCGCAAAACGAGATGACGGCTCAGAACCCCTATGTGACGGTGCGACCGTACCACCGGAGATTGACGAGCGACATCGCTCCAGAGCTTTTCGAAGACTACGATCTTGTACTGGATGGCACCGACAACTTCGAGACGCGCTATCTTGTCAATGCAGCGGCCGTCGCAGCCGGCATCCCTCTTGTTTCGGGCGCGCTGAGCCAGTGGGAGGGGCAGCTGAGCGTTTTTGATCCGGCCCACGGCGCGCCTTGCTATCAGTGTGTTTTCGACAGCGCACCGGCGCCCGGGCTTGCGGCATCCTGTGCCGAGGCGGGCGTCCTTGGACCTCTGCCCGGGGTCATCGGGGCCATGATGGCCGTCGAAGCCATTAAGATCATCACAGGTGCGGGTACCGTCTTGCGCGGACAGTTGGTGATCTACGATGCGCTCTACGGCGAAAGCCGAAGCCTGACGATCCAGCGGCGCGCGGACTGCCCGACCTGCGGCATTGAGCAAGCCGCCGAGGCTTCCTGAAGAATTTATCCTTCCAGCGCCGTTGCAGGGCATTGCGATGGCCACTAACTGAATTGTGCAAAGGAGTTCCGAGATGTCCAACCCGCTGTTGCAAGACTGGAAAACACCGTTCCGGATTGCGCCTTTCGACGTGATTTCCGATGATGATTTCGCCCCGGCATTGGATCAGGCCTTGGCCGCGCACCGGTCAGAGATCGCCGCGATTGCGTCTTCGGCCGAAGAGCCGACCTTTGCCAATACCGTGGAAGCACTGGAAGCCGCGGGCGAGGCGCTGGACAAGGTTCTGTCGGTTTTCTTCACTGTCGCCGGGGCCGACAGCAACCCCGCGCGCGAAGACCTGCAACGGCAGTTTTCGCCAAGGCTTGCCGAGCACTTTTCCGAGATTTCCAGCAACAAGGCGCTTTTCGCGCGTGTCGCGGCCTTGTGGGAGGCGCGGGAGACACTCGACCTGACGGACGAGCAGCAACGCGTTCTGATGCTGACGCATCGTAACTTTGTACGCTCGGGCGCCGCGCTGGAAGGCGCGGACGACGCGCGCATGAAAGAGATCAAGGCGCGGCTGGCGGTCCTTGGCACCGAATTCACGCAGAACCTGCTGGCGGATGAGCGGGACTGGTTCATGCCGCTGGGTGAGGACGATCTGGACGGTTTGCCTGATTTCGTCGTGGATGCGGCACGTGCCGCCGGTACCGAGAAAGGAGCGAAAGGGCCGGTGGTCACCCTGTCCCGGTCGCTGATCGTGCCTTTTTTGCAGTTTTCGCCACGCCGTGATCTGCGCCGGAAAGCTTTCGAAGCCTGGGCCGCGCGGGGTGCGAATGGAGGCAAGACGGACAATCGCGAAATCGCCGCCGAAATCCTCGCCTTGCGCGAGGAACGCGCGAAACTTTTGGGATACGAGAGCTTTGCGGCGTACAAACTCGAACCCGAAATGGCCAAGACGCCGGGCGCGGTGCGCGACTTGCTGATGGCCGTCTGGACGCCCGCGCGTGCACAAGCGGAAAAGGACGCGGCGGTGTTGGCCGAGATGATGCGGGCGGATGGTGTCAACGATGATCTCGCCCCGTGGGACTGGCGATACTACGCCGAAAAGAGGCGCGCAGCCGAGCACGATCTCGATGAGGCCGCGCTCAAACCCTACTTTCAACTCGAGAAGATGATCGAGGCCAGCTTTGCCTGCGCCTCGCGGTTGTTCGGCTTGCGGTTCGAACCGCTTGACGTGCCACTCTACCATCCCGATTGCCGTGCCTGGGACGTGACGCGGAACGGCGAACATGTCGCGGTTTTCATCGGTGACTATTTTGCGCGCGGCTCGAAGCGCTCCGGCGCCTGGTGTTCGGCGATGCGATCGCAGGCGAAGTTTCCCGAGATCCAGACGCCCGTGGTCATCAACGTGTGCAATTTCGCCAAGGGCGATCCGGCGCTCCTGTCCTATGACGACGCGCGGACGCTGTTTCATGAATTTGGCCACGCCCTGCACCAGATGCTGTCGGACGTGACCTATGACAGCATTTCCGGCACCTCTGTCGCGCGCGATTTCGTGGAGTTGCCTAGCCAGCTCTACGAACATTGGCTGGAAGTGCCGGAAGTTCTCTCCGAATACGCGGTGCATGCGGAAACCGGCGCCCCGATCCCGCCCGCCATGCTGCAGAAAGTGCTGGATGCGGCCACCTTCGACATGGGCTTCCAAACGGTCGAGTACGTGGCGTCGGCCCTTGTAGATCTGGCGTTCCATGAGGGGGCGGCGCCCGCCGATCCCATGCAGATGCAACGCGACGTGCTCGAACAGATCGGGATGCCGGCCGCCATCACCATGCGCCATGCGACGCCCCATTTCGCGCATGTATTCGCAGGTGACGGCTATTCCAGCGGATACTACAGCTACATGTGGTCGGAAGTCATGGATGCCGACGCCTTCGAGGCGTTTAAAGAGGCAGGCAGCGCGTTTGATCCGGAACGGGCATCGGCTCTGGAGAAACACATCCTGTCGTCGGGCGGCAGCGCGGATGCGGCGGAACTGTACACCGCGTTCCGTGGCCGGTTGCCGGGCGTCGAGGCGCTGCTGAAAGGGCGCGGACTGGTGGCTGCGTAAGGGGTCAGTATCCGCGCGCGCGATCGACGAGGTTCAGGAAGGGCAGCCCTTCTTCCGACCGTTTGATATTCTTCGCGATCTCGATGGAGGCCGTGACAGGGCGGGTGGCGGCGGCAATATGCGGCGTGACCGTCACCTTCGGGTGCGCCCAGAACGGATGATCCTTGGGCAGCGGCTCCTTGCGAAAAACGTCCAGCGTCGCGTGGGTCACCTGACCGCTGTCCAAAGCCGCGACGAGCGCGGCATCGTCGATCAGCGGACCGCGGCCCGGATTGATGACGAAAGCGCCGCGCGGCAAGGCTGCAAGCGTTTCAGCGTTGAGCGTATTCTCGGTGTCTGGCGTATCGGGTAGCAGTAGCACGAGGATGTCCGCAGACCCAAGCGCCGGCGTGAGCCCGTCAGCGCCGTGATAGCAGTGAACGTTTTCCAATGTTTTCTCTGACCGGCTCCAGCCGCTGACACGGAAATTCAAGCCCAGAAGCGCCTGTGCGACGGATGTGCCCAAGGCGCCAAGCCCCAGAATGCAGACATTTCTTTCCTGAGCGAGGGGATTGGAGTGCCAGACCCAGTTCCGGTCTGGGTTCACGATATGCGCATCCATGCCAAGGTGATAGCGCAGCACATGCCCGGTGACCCATTCGGTCATCGATTGCGTCATGCCCGGGTCGACCATCCGCACAAGCGGCATGGTCAGCGTTTTGTTGGAAACGATCGTTTCGACGCCGGCCCACAGGCTGAGAACAGCCTTGGTGTTAACATAGGGCGAAAAATCCTGCAGCGTCGAACTCGGCGCATAGACGATGTAATCCACCTGTTCGGGGGCAGCTTGCGTGACCAGGTCAGCCTCCAGCCCGGCGTCAGACAGGGCGCTCTTCAGCGCTTCGCCGTAGGCGTGCCAGTTGTCATTGCTGGCGGCGAAAAGGATGGTCAGGGACATATCTTTGCGCCTTATCTGGGACGGTGCACATGCGCGCTTTGCATGAGGCCAAAGGCCAGCATCAGTACCAGCATCGCGGAGCCGCCGAAACTCACCAGCGGAAGCGGAACACCGACGACCGGTGCGAGCCCCATGACCATGGACATGTTGACGGCGAAAAACAAAAAGAAGTTCAGCGCGATGCCGAGGATAAGCAGGGATGAAAAGCGGTCCTTGTTCAGCAAGGCGGACCAGACGCAGAAGATGATGATGAGCGTATAGAGTGACAAGAGGGAGATCGCACCGATGAAACCGAATTCTTCGGCAAGCGTGGTAAAAATGAAATCGGTGTGTTTTTCCGGCAAGAAGTTCAGACGGCTTTGTGTTCCCTGCATAAAGCCGCGGCCGGTCCAGCCACCGGACCCCAGGGCGATCTTCGATTGGGTAATGTGATACCCGGCGCCCAGCGGGTCGGAGCTTGGATCGAGAAAGGTGTCGATCCGCCGGAACTGATAGTCCTTGATAAGCTGCCATGGTGTTCCGCGGGATTGAAACACTGCGGTCACAAGTCCTATGCCGCCGGCAATCACGGCGGCGAAGTAAGCCCAATGCACCCCGGCGAGAAACATCAGACCGCCGCCTGCAGCCAGCAACAGGATGGACGTTCCCAGATCCGGCTGCCGCAGGACCAGAAACACCGGGATAATGATGATAATGACCGGGATCAGCACCCAGAGCGGGCGCGAGGTTTTTTTGACGGGCAACCAATCGTAATAGGCCGCCAGAAACATGACAAGCGTTATCTTCATCAACTCGGAAGGCTGCAGGCGCATGAAGCCCAGATCGATCCATCGCTGCGCCCCCATGCCCACCGTGCCGAACAGCTCAACGGCGACCAGAAGGATCAGCGTCACGAGGTAGGCCATTCCGGACAGGCTGCGCCAGAACCAGATCGGCACCATCGCAACCATCAGCATCAGGAGAAAGCCGACCGCGAAGCGCTTCATCTGCGGCTCCGCCCAGGGCGTGAACGAGCCGCCGGCGACGGAATAAAGCATCAGGAAGCCCGCACCGGAGACGCTTGCGAGCAACAGCGCCACAGGCCAGTTCACATAGAGGATTTTCCGCAACCCCGTTGGCGTGTGTTTGACGTTGTGTTCAAGATAGCTCATGCCTGATCCCGACCGTTGACAGCAGCCTGCGGACGCATCTGGCGCAGCTGTTCCTGCATGAGTTCAATGCTCTCACGATCCTTTGCGGGATAGGCTTCGAGTGGCGGAGGGCCGCCATAAAGCGCTTGCAGGGTAATGTCCCGTGCAATGGGTGCCGCCGCTTTGGAGCCGCCACCCCCATGTTCGACAATGACGGATACGGCGTACTTGGGATTCTCATAGGGCGCGAAGTTGACGAACAGCGCATGGTCACGCCGTTCCCAGGGCAGGTCCTCGTTGCGTATCACCCCGGCGCGCCGTTCCGCTGCGGTAATGTTGCGGACCTGGCTGGTTCCCGTCTTGCCGGCCATGCGCATGGTTTCCTCGATGATGCGCGAGCCGTATGCCGTACCGCGCCGGTCATTGACGACCGCGTACATCGCACGCCGCATCTTGTGCAGATTGTTCTCGTTCATTCCGAGGCTTTCCCCACCCCTTGCGGGTTGCTCGACCCCGTCGATGGACTTGATGAGCCGCGGCTCCACGCTCCGACCGGTTGCGATGCGGGCTGCCATCACGGCGAGCTGCAATGGCGAGGCCAGCAGGAACCCCTGTCCGATTGACGCATTGACGGTATCGCCGACGCGCCAGGGTTGGTCGTGAAAGATCTGTTTCCACTCTGAAGTCGGTGTCAGTCCTTCGGCGACGGCAGACATCGGGACGTCGTGTTTGACCCCGAGGCCGAAACGATTAGCCATGGCGGAAATCTTTTCAATTCCGACCTTGATCGCAAGATCGTAATAGTAGACGTCGCAAGACCGTTTGAGCGACGTCTGCAGATCCACAAAACCGTGGCCTGCGCGCTTCCAGCAATGGAATCTGCGTCCCGACACGGTCAGGTGACCCGGGCAATAGGCCGTTTCGTCGGGCCCGATCAAACCGGCCTCGAGCGCCGCCATGGCTGTGACCATCTTGAAGGTCGATCCGGGTGGGTACAGGCCCTGTACTGTCTTGCTCGCAAGCGGGCGATACTTGTTTGATGTCAGGACCCTATAGTCTTTTTGAGAGATTCCGCGCACGAAAAGGTTCGGATCGAAAGTGGGCGCCGAGGCGCAGGCCATCAAATCCCCGGTGTCGCAGTCGATTATCACGGCGCTGGCGCTTTCCCCGTCCAGACGCGCCTGAACGTACCCCTGAAGATCCGCATCGATCGTAAGCTGTACGTCTGCGCCGGGCGTGCCTTCCCGGCGATCCAGTTCCCGCATCACGCGGCCGGCCGCATTGACTTCGACGCGTTTTGCGCCGGCCTTGCCGCGCAACATGGGTTCCAGCTTGGTTTCCACACCAACCTTGCCGATCTGGAACCTCGGGATCATCAGAACCGGTTCGGGGTCGTCTATTTTTGACAGGTCGTAGTCCGAAACCGGCCCGACATATCCCAGAACATGCGCAAAATCCGACCCTCTCGGATAAACACGGCTCAGTCCGACTTCGGGTGTGATGCCGGGAAGTGCGGGGGCGTTGACCGACACGCGGCTGATGTCCTCCCAGGTGACATCGGAGGCGACGGTAACCGGCAGGAAGGGAGCAGAGCGGCGCATCTCGTCCTTGACCCGTTCGATCGCTTCCGGTTCGAGCCGGATGATCGTTGCCAGTTTGGCCAGTGTCTCATCCACGTCGCCGGCGTCTTCGCGCACGATGACGATCCTGTAAGACGGTGCATTCTGAGCGAGCCTTTTTCCGAAACGATCAAAAACCTCACCCCGCGATGGCGGGATCAGGCGAATGTTGATGCGGTTCTCTTCGGCCAGCAGCCGGAACTCATCCGCCTGTTCGACCTGCAGGTACCGCATGCGCGCAGCCAATCCGCCTATGAACAGCAACTGCGCGCCGCCCAGAAGCGCCGCACGCCGCGAGATGCGGCTGTGGCTCAGATCGGTTTCTGCGCGCGTCTTTTTCAAGATCGCCTCCGGTGCAAGTCTCGCAAGGATTTCATGCGCTGCCTCCGCGTGTGTCAAGCTCTCCGGGTGCAGGCTTGCGCACACCCAAGACCCCATGTGTGACAGCAACCACCAGAGGATAGAAGAGCATCGTCATTACCAGTTCCACAACCGACAATCCGAGCGGCGGTACGTCGACAAAAGTCACCATCAAAGCCACACGGTATCCTATCGCAACGAGCGTCAGCAACAAACAGACGGTCAGCCACTCATTGGCAAAGCTGCCGTCGCGCAGGCTGCGCGCCCGCGATTTGAGGTTTTCGCATGCAAGGAGTGCCAGGAGCGCCCAAAGGCCCGGTGGACGAAAGAGGAGCAGATCGGTCAGCAGAAAGAGGCAGGCGAGAGCCGGTGCGGGCACGAACTCGGGACGGCGCAGCGACCAGGCAAACGCGAAGGTCAGGATCAGGTCCGGAGCTACCCACCAACGCGGCGTTGATGCAATCGGCAGCAGATGGAAGAACAGGACGATGCAAACAACAAGGCCAAAGGTCAGCCGCATGCCCCACAGTCTTGTGAAGGTTTGATCGTTCATTGGGTGACCTCAGTTTTGGGAAGCTGGGGACCGATGATTTGTGCGGTGTCCGAAACAGGCGTCGTACCAAGGTGCCTCAACACACGCAGAAATTCGAGGCGCTGGTAATCCGCGGCAAGGATAACGCGGTATTTTCCCGTCGGGTCGGCTGCCACCTGACCTATAAGCAATCCGGCAGGAAAGACGCCCCCGTCACCCGAACTGACGACCCGGTGACCTGGCCGGACCTGGTCATCGTCCTCAAGGAAATCGATCAGGGGGACAGCCGAGTTGTCCCCCGCAACGATAACGCGCTGACCCGACGGCTGTATGGTCGCGGGAATGCGGCTGGAGGCGTCGGTAAGCAGAATAACCCGCGACGTGTTGTCCGCCACGCCGGAGATGCGACCCACCAGCCCGATCCCGTCCATGGTCGCCCAGCCGTCGATCAGACCGTCGCGTGCGCCCACGTTTATCAAGACCGATTGCCGGAAAGGCGACCCGCTGTCTGCGAGGACGACGCCCGTGATGTAGGTAAGGCGCGGATCCAGTCTGACGTTGTTCAGGTCGAGCAGCCGCGCGTTTTCCTGCTCCAGTTGCAGCGCGGCTTCTTTCCAGGCCTGCATACGGCGCAATTCAGATCTCAACTCGCGGTTCTGCTGGGCGAGCCTCTGATAGCTCTCGAAGTCTTTCAGCAGATTGATCGTTCCGGTCACCGGGGCCATCGCCCAGGTCAAACTGGGGACGAATTTGTCGGTCACATGTGCACGGAACCTTTCGACCCGTGGACTATCGATGCGCCACAGCATGAAGACACCGAGCAAGCACAACACAAGGACGCCGATCAGCAGGCGACCAAGCGGGCCCGTGAAATCATTTGTCTTGTCCTTTGCCATCTGGCGTTTTGCTCCTGCCTCGCCCGAGGCAGGGCTCTCCCGCCGCTGACGAAGTAACTATGCACGGCGTCTCAACTGTCGTAGTCGATCGCATGGCGCAGTTGTTTTTCGTACTCTAGCGCTTTCCCCGTGCCCAAGGCCACGCAATTCAGTGACTCATCCGCGATCGACACCGCGAGGCCCGTTTGTTCGCGCAATGCAAGATCAAGATCCCCCAGCAAAGCACCGCCCCCGGTCAGCATCACGCCGCGGTCGACGATATCGGCCGCCAGATCGGGGGGCGTTGTCTCGAGCGCGGTCATCACGGCCTCGCAGATCTGCTGGACGGGTTCGGAGAGCGCCTCGGCGATCTGGGCTTGTGTCACTTCGATTTCTTTCGGAACACCGTTTAACAGGTCTCTTCCGCGAATTTGCATCGAACTGCCGCGTCCGTCATCGGGCATGCGCGCCGTCCCGATGGATGTCTTGATCCTTTCGGCGGTCGTTTCTCCCACAAGGAGGTTCTGTTGACGGCGAAGGTAGCTGATGATCGCTTCGTCCATCCGGTCGCCCCCGACGCGAACCGACCGTGCATAGACGATGTCACCAAGCGACAGCACCGCCACTTCCGTCGTGCCGCCACCAATATCGACGACCATGTTGCCGGTCGGATCCGTGATCGGCATGCCTGCGCCGATTGCCGCAGCGATCGGTTCCGCGATCAGACCGGCGCGCCGTGCGCCGGCGCTGAGCACCGACTGGCGAATGGCGCGTTTCTCCACGGGCGTTGCACCATGCGGGACACAGACGATGATCTTGGGC
>JASFFN010000014.1:0-12278 GCA_050124275.1 Roseobacter sp.
CGGCTTCCGCCAGAATGGCGGCGATATTCGAAAAACAGACATCCGCCTGCCCCTGCGCCGACAGAGGTATGGTGCCATCCGCGTTCAGTCCCAACTGGCCGGAGGTGCGGACGATGCGCGCACCCAAAGGCAATTCGATACCATGTGAGTAGCGCGCAAAAGGCGGTGCGATGGCTGTTGGTTGCAGGGTCTTCATATGAAGGTGCTTTTTCGTTTCCCAGTTCAGGCTTGCACAGGACGACGATTTTTGAAATCCTTTAACGACATATCAGGCACAGATCATCGATCTCTCAGGGCCGCCCCTCCGCTTTCGCACCACGGAAGCCACAAAAGGCGCGACCCACGATGAGCCGAATAGCAAAACAATCGAAAATGCGCGGAGCGCATGGATGAGCGTTCTTCGCGACATTCTCGTACCGGTGACTTTGCTGAAAGACCCGGATCACTTTGGCGGCACCCGCGACGGAGACTGTCTGCGCGGCGATCTGGTATTGGGCGGGCGGCAGATCGCCATGCTCAGGGCCGCGGCCCCCTCCGACACCCCGCGCATGATGGTCCCCGCTTTGATCGAGGCGCACTGCCATCTGGACAAATGCCACACAATTTCACGGCTTGGTGCCGTGGGCGGTGACCTCAGAGCCGCGATCGATGCGCAACTCGCGGACAAGACCAACTGGACCGAGGCGGATCTGCGTCAACGCATGACAAAGGGGCTGAGTGAATTGCAACAGTCGGGCTGCCAGGCCGTGCGCAGCCACGTCGACTGGGGCGATACGCCCGCCCCGCCAACGGGCTGGTCCGTGCTGAACGAACTGGCGGGGGACTTTCCGACTCTGCTCCTTCAGACGGCGGCTCTGACCGGAATAGATAAACTGGCGGATGCTGATTTTTGCAACAGCATGGCACGGGGAATTGCAAAGCGCGGCAACGGTATTCTCGGGGGTTTTATTCTGGACCACGATGAAGCGGATATCCGCAACGGCCTGAAGAACGCTTTTGCCGCTGCCGAAAAATACGGCCTCGCACTGGACTTTCACGTCGATGAGGGTCTGGGAAACTATAACGGTCTCGAAGCGATTTGCGACATGGCGATCGCCTTGAAGTTCGAAGGCCCCATCCTGTGCGGTCATGCGGTCAGCCTGATGGATCGTGACGCAGACGCTTTGAAACGCATCATCGACAAACTGCTGCGGGCGAGGATTTTCGTCTGCGCGCTGCCCACGACCAATCTTTACCTGCAAGGGCGCCAACAGGGCACGCCGGACCGGCGCGGCATTACGCGTTTGCGCGAATTGCATGCGGCGGGCGTCCCGATCGTTGTCGGATCGGACAATGTCGCGGATGCCTTTTGTCCGATGGGTCAGCATGACCCCCGCACGGCGCTGCATCTTGCGGCGCTTGGCGCGCATCTCGATCCACCCATGGGCGACTGGCTGCCGGCGATTACGACAAACGCCGCCCGCGCGCTCGGGCTCGACGACGCCTGTATCGAAAACACCAAGCCGGAACACCTGCGGCTCTGCGCAGCGGCGACAACCGCTGATCTGGCGGCGGCCCGTCACCCGCTGCAACGGCTCCCTCAACTCAAGGACAAGGCGTACTCATGAAATCCATCTCGGGAAAAACGGATATTGACTGGTCGGCTTTCGCGGCGGCCCTGTCGCCGGTTGAAGTGATCGACGAACCGGTGCTGGTGAAAAAGCGCAGCCGGGATTTTTTCTGGTACAGCCCGATCCTCAATGCCGAGCTCAGGCAGTGTTTCGCCGATCTGGTTGCGCGCCCCAAGACCACCGAGGAAATGCGGCACGTGCTGACCGTCGCTTACGAGCACGATGCGCCTGTCGTTTTGCGTGGCGGGGGCACGGGCAACTACGGGCAATCGGTTCCGATGGACGGCGGTCTGGTGATCGAGACCACGGCGATGAACAGGGTACTGGAAATCGGCGAGGGCTTCGTGCGCGCGGAAGCCGGGGCACTGATGGCCGACATCAACGCGGCCCTGATCGCCAAGGGATGGGAGATGGCGATGTTTCCCTCGACGCAGGAAATCGCAACCATCGGGGGATTTGTCGCCGGCGGGTCGGCAGGCATCGGCTCCATTGCCAATGGCGCGCTGCGTGATCCGGGCAATCTGATCGCGCTCAAAGCCCTGTCGGTCGAAGCCTCCCCGCAGGAGTACGTCTTCGAGGGCGAAGACGTACTGCAAATTCATCACGCCTGGGGTCTCAACGGCGTCATCACCGAGGTGACGATGCGCACGGTCCCCACGCAGGACTGGGTGGGATGCCTCGCGACCTTTGATGACTATCCCACGGCCTATACTGCCGCCCTCGCGCTGGCAGAGGCGGAAGACGTGAGGCGCAAGCTGCTCACGACGGTCGATGCGCGCATCTGCTCCTACTTTCCTCGCCTCGAAGGGCACATCCGACCGGACAAACACCTGCTGGTTTCCTTGCTGCCCGCTGCCGATGTCCCCCGATTCAGGGAGATCATCGCCAAACAGGGAGGCATGACGGACCTGACGCTCACCGACGAGGAGCGCGTAGCGGCAAAGTTGCCGCACGTGTTCGATTTCTCCTACAATCATACCACCCTGCAGGTTCTGAAGGCCGATCGCAGCGCCACCTACCAGCAGGTGGGGTGCCCGATACCACCCGATCCTCAGGCGATTGCGGACCTCAGGCCCAAGTTGGGCGATGATGTCTGGATGCACCACGAATTCGCGCGCGTCGGCGGCCAGATCGTGACCTTCGATCTGCCGATCATCTGGTTTTCGACACCGGAAAGGCTTGCGGAAATCAACGCAACCTACGAAGCGAACGGCTCATACGTGGCGAGTGGAAGGCGGGGGGCTGAAGAACGCGGACTACCGGCATCTTGCGTGGAAAAAACGCATGGACCCGAAAGGGCTCTTGAACGCAGCCAAATCCGCTGTCTGGGAGACGGTGAAAGACCTCCCCGCCGACGATATCGAAGCGATGGGAGAGACGACATGACGTGGACGACGACGCCGTTGAACGACCGCTTTGGTGTCGAAATCCATGATTTCGACCTTTCCGCGATTGATCGCGACGGATACGCAAACCTTCGTGCTGCCTTCGAAGAGCATTCCGTGTTGCTGTTCCGCAACCAGAGCATCGATGACGCGGCTCACATGCGTCTGGCAAGATTTTTCGGACCGATCGAGGACCGGATGGCGGATGAACGCAAAGTCGGAGAGGCGTTCAAAGTCCCTGAAGTCTCGAATATCCGCGAGGATGGCAGCCTGACCGGGGATATGGATCTGCACACCTTGAACCTGCGGGCCAACATGCTGTGGCACATCGACAGCACGTTCTTGCCCGTGCCTGCCCTGACCAATATCCTGATCGCCCGCGTGGTTACCCCGGAGGGCGGCGAAACGCAGCTTGCCTCCTCGCGCGCCGGCTGGAGCGATATGCCCGAGCGTCTGAAGTCTCGGGTGCGCGGCAAGGCGCTGTGGCACCGATATGCACATTCTCGTGCGAAGATATCACCGGAACTGGCGGATTTGCCGATGTTCAACAAATGGCCTGATCAATGCTGGCCGGCTGTCGTCAAAAATCCTGCCAATGGACGCGAGGCGCTTTATGTCGCCAGCCACACCTTCATGGTCGATGGAATGGAGAAAAACGCTTCCGAGACCCTGATCGGGGAACTGACGTCATTCATTACCCAACCGAAATATGTCTACAGCCATAGCTGGAAGGTTGGCGACGTTCTGATCTGGGACCAAAGGGCGGTTTTGCATCGTGCGACGCCCTGGGACTACAGCCAACCTCGCAAGCTATCGAGCCTTTGTGTCTCACTCGGACCTGAAGATGGGCTTGACGCCATGCGTCAGAGTGTTTGAGTATTGCCTCATTCCCCAAGGGGTTTCGAGAAAAAGCAGATCAACTGCATCACCGCACCGGAGAAAACTCCGCGTCATGCACACCCGCAAGGGCATGCCAACAGAGAGGAAGAAAATGACATTTCTTACGCGTACCGGCAAACCGCTCCCAAAATCCATTGTGGACTCGGCGGCGAAAGTCGGCAACGACCCGATCAACCGCCGCGAGTTTCTCGCCACGGCCAGCGCCTTCGGCGCGACGACTGCAACAGCCTATGCGATGCTCGGCCTGTCCGCGCCCAAGGCGCAGGCGGCAGCCCACCAGATGGGTGGCACCGTGCGAATCCAGATGGAAGTCCGGGCGCTGAAGGACCCCCGCACCTATGACTGGAGCCAGATTGCGAATTTCAGCAATGGTTGGCTGGAGTATCTGGTCAACTATGAAAACGACGGCACCTTCCGTCCTGCCCTGCTAGAAAGCTGGGAAATCAACGAAAATGCGACGGAGTACACGTTGAACGTGCGCAAGGGCGTCAAGTGGAACAATGGAGAAGACTTCACCGCCGAAGACGTGGCCCGCAACATCGCAGGGTGGTGCGAAAAAGATGTGGAAGGCAACTCGATGGCGGGGCGTTTTGGCGCACTCATCGACGAAGGCACCGGCAAAGCCATCGACGGCGCCATCACGGTTGTGGACAGCCACACGGTGAAACTCGCCCTGCCGCGCCCGGACATCTCGTTGATCCCGGGAATGGCGGATTATCCGGCGGCCATTACGCCGGCCGGTTTCAACCCGAATGACCCGCTGGCCAACCCGGTTGGCACTGGCCCCTACTTGCCGGAAATGCTCGAGGTCGGTGTCAAGGCGGTCCTGACCAAGAATGCCGATCACACCTGGTGGGGAACCGAAGTCTACGGTGGCCCGTATCTCGATACTGTCGAGTTCATCGATTACGGAACAGACCCATCGGCCTTCGTGGCCGCAGCGGAAGCTGATGAGATCGACATGACCTATTCGATCGAAGGCGACTTCATCGACATCTTCAGTACGCTGGATGGCTGGGTGGAAAACTCCATCGCGACAGCGGCAACGATCGTCATCCGGCCGAACCAGCTTGCCGAAGTGAATGGCATTAAGCCTTATGCGGACAAACGCGTACGTCAAGCCTTGCAAATGGCCGTCGACAATTCGGTGCTGCTCGAGCTTGGCTATGCCGGACGCGGCATCGTGGCAGAGAACCATCACGTTGGTCCGATGCACCCCGACTACGCCGAACTGCCGCCGCAGAAACATGACCCGGCTGCAGCCAAGGCGCTGATGGATGAAGCCGGCATGGGCGACTTCGAGCATGAGCTTTTTTCCATCGACGATGCATGGCGCAAGGACACGACAGATGCGGTGGCGGCACAACTGCGCGATGCAGGCATCAATGTGAAACGGACGATCCTGCCGGGTTCCACCTTCTGGAACGACTGGGTGAAGTATCCCTTTTCGTCCACCAACTGGAACCACCGTCCGCTGGGCGTTCAGATCTGGGCACTTGCCTATCGGTCCGGCGAAGCATGGAATGAATTCGGATGGGCAAACCCCGAGTTTGACGCAATGCTCGACAAGGCCCTTGCGACAGCCGACGTGGAAAAGCGCAAGGTCATGATGAAGGAAATGGAAGCGCTCATCCAGGAAGAAGGCGTGACCATCCAGCCTTACTGGCGCTCTCTGTACAACCACACCAAGGAAGGTCTGGTTGGCGGTGGCCACCACATCAGCTTTGAGATCCGGCCAGCGCAAATCGCCTGGACCTGATGCACAGGTGCCGAGGGCCGCGCAAACCGTGCGGCCCTTTTTCTTCTTCCAACCTAAAATGATCTGAACGCTTCATGGAAACTGCGCTGTTGGTCGCCCAGATCGTCGCTACAGGTGCGCTGGCCGGCTGGCTGACCACGGGCGTGCGCGACAATATCCTGTTTCCGTCACTGAACGAAACCTACACCGCGGAAGTGCTTGAGATTGCGCGTATGCGTGAGGAGTACCCCGAGGCTTACAAAGAGGTGGCCCACCGCGCGATTACCGATCGCCGGATTCAGATCTGGGCGTTTCGGATGGTGGTTTTCGCCGAACTCTTCGCCACCATCCTGCTATGGACGGGTACCGTTGCGCTGCTGATGGCGCTGGCAGGCGCGACGGCGACAGACACGGCGCGAATGCTAGCAATGTTCGGAGCGACGGCTTTCATCGCCGTCTGGGCCGCTTTCCTGATCGTCGGCAATTATTTCTGTTACTGGTTCGGACACGAAGGCGCGCAGAACACGCACTTCCAGTTGACGCTCTGCGGCATAGGCACACTTGTTCTTTTAGCGCAAAGCTAAGGCTGCGCGACCGGATGCGCTAGCGCGATTTGTTCGCCGCGCGCAGCACTGTCTCCGGCAGAAAGGTCAGATCCAGCAAATCCTGACAGAAGCCCTTGCAGTCCGCACACCCCAAGCAGTCCGCGCGCGCCGGCAGATTGTAGGTTTTGAATTCTGGCTGCATCGCCGATCTCCTGTAAAACAAACGCCACTGCTCCGTGGCGTTCCCATGCTATACACCCCCGGCGGCGGGTCGCTTTGACATAGATCAAAGTCGCCCCGAGAAACATCGGGGTGTTGACTACAGGCTGCGACGCGACGAAATCGCCTCTTTTGCAATCATCCGGGCTTCACTGACCATCGCCAGCACCTCTGATACCTGCAAACCGAGAACGGCGCGATCCGTCGGGCAGCGCGACAGATGTGTTTCAACCATGTCGCACAGGCGCCATGCGGCGCGCGGTTGCAGCATCAGGACCTTAAGGCGCGCGTTCGCAAGCTGGATCAGGGCAAGCACCATGTCACGTTCCGGACTTGGATCCCTGGTTTGTACCCAGACCGCCTCAAGCACTTCGTGGCTTTCCCAGAAAAAGCCCGTGTCGTAGTAGTAACGCCCCGCTATGAAGGCTTTTGTCCGGTGCAACTGGTCGGGGGGAATGTTGCCGCGTACGCATGCTTTTATGCTGTCGAACAGATGAGCGGGATGACGCGCACTGAAACCCGGTATGTACACATGGGACGGCATCGGGATGTCGGGCTTTCTTTCAAACACGAGCGAACTTCTCCGATGGCGCCCCGACACCAGTCAAAGCCGAAACGCGACCATATGCCTGTGAGAGAATGACACTGGCAGACTCCACTGCAGGTGCCGCCAGTGTCTTGACAAAAGTGACATGTCCGGGGACCCCGATCGCGCATGTCTCTCCCTCTGCCTGCCTGTCCTCCCATCGGCAAGCGGCAAGGTCATCCGAGACATGAGCAGCCAACAGGATCACGAATCCCTCCCAAGACTCTCTACAGACGTCACCGAATGTATCCTGCACTTTGAAAGCATGACTGCAAGTCGATTCGAAATCGCACTCCCGAAAAAGCGCTTGTTCACCGGGGAACGCGTCCAATCAGATGGGGATTAGAAACAGCGTGATCACCGGAAAAGCGACCAGTAGCGCGACTCTCAAAATATCCGATGCCACGAAGAACAGGACAGCCTTGTAGGTTTCAGTCATGGGCGTTTCCCGGTCCATGGCATTTATGATGAACAGGTTCATGCCCACCGGCGGCGTGATGAGACCCACCTCGACCACGATCAGGACAAGGATGCCGAACCAGATCGCGACGTGCTCCGGCGACATGCCGAAATCCATGGCAGAGATCACCGGAAAAAAGATCGGCACGGTCAGCAGGATCATCGAGAGACTGTCCATGAGGCAGCCGAAGATGAGGTAAAAGCACAAGATGACCGACAGGACGAACCAGGGGCTGTAACTTTGCGCGAGCACCCAATCCGCCATGAACTGGGGCACGCCTGAAAGTGCGAGAAAGCCATTGTAGAAGCTTGCGCCGAGGATGATGAAAAAGATCATTGCCGTCGTGCGCCCGGTGCCCAGCAGGGACTCCTTGAACACCTGCCAGTTCAGGCTGCCGGACACCAACGCGACCAGCCCGGTGCCGGCGGCTCCGATTGCCGAGCCCTCGGTCGGCGTGAACCAGCCCAGATAGATGCCGCCGACGACGACAGCGAAGATGACGAGTACCGGCCAGGTTGCCCCAAGCGCCCGCCAGCGCTCGGCCATGGGTACCGGCGCGCGCGTACCGGCAGCGTCAGGATAAAGGCGCACATAGATTGATATGGTCAACATGTACCCGAGCGCGGCCAGTATTCCTGGTATGAAGGCTGCCAGAAACAGCTTGGCGATATTCTGCTCGGCAATGATGGCATAGATCACGAGAATGACCGAAGGCGGGATCAGGATTCCGAGCGTTCCACCCGCGGCAAGTGTCGCCGTGGAAAACCCGCCGGAGTAGCCGTAGCGCCGCAGTTCCGGCAGCGCGACTCTGGACATGGTCGCGGCTGTCGCCAGTGACGATCCGCAGATCGCGCCGAACCCGGCACAAGCGCCCACCGCTGCCATCGCCACGCCGCCGCGCCGATGCCCCAGAAAGCTCTCCGCCGCCCTGAACAGGGACTGTGACATGCCCGACAGCGTCGCGAACTGCCCCATCAGCAGAAACATCGGAATGATTGTCAGAGAGTAACTGGAAAAGGTCGTGTATGTTTCCGACTTGAGTTTTGCGAGCAAGGGCGTCGGATTGCCGTTCATCGCGTAGTACCAGCCGCCGAAACCGCACAGCAACATGGCAAGCCCGATCGGCGCGCGCGCAAATATCATACCGAGCAGCACCGCGAAGGACCACAAGCCGAGTTCGAGGCGGCTCATCTCTGCGAAGGGAAGCGCATCCAGAATTGCAGTCATTGTGGCACTATGCCTGTGGCAGGCCCGGACGGCCCGTTACGCTCTCGCGCAGGCGCATGACGGCGCAGTAAAACGCAACGATACAAGTGACCACGGAAGCCGCGAAGCTCGCTGCATAGGCCCACCAGACCGGGAACTGCAAGAAAAGCGTTGTTTCTCCGTTGCCGAAATATCGCTGAACGCCACCAAACAGCTGCACGCTGATCAGGATGAGCACAGCGGCGAGTATCACTTCCCAGAAAGCCATCAGGGCTCGTGTGGTTTTCGGCGGCAGGCGCGCCGTAAAGACATCGACGGTCGCATGGCCGCCGTACAACTGGCACACCGGGAAAAAGGAAAAGATGGCGAAGGCAACGCCTGCCTCCAGCAATTCGTAGCTGCCACTGACTTCACCGATACCCAGATCGATCAGCTTTTGCGCGAAAGCTCCAAAAACCGTTGTGGCGAAATTCCCGTGCAGAAAATCGTTGAGGGTCCGGCCGAGGATGGACACCGTTGTAAGACCGACCAGCGCCACCAGAACCAGACCGCCAAGGATCGCGGTGCTTCTTGCCAGCAATCTGATCGCGTAGTGCATCGAAGTCTCCGCAGGGCGGTCTAAGCCGGTCCACGACGGACAGCGCCATCGCGGACCGGCAATTCAAGGGCCTACTCCGTATACTGATCGATCAGCATCCGTGCCTCGTCAATCAGGGCCTGGCCATCAATGCCCTTCTCTCCCATCTCCGCAACCCATTCGGTATAGATTGGTGCGGCCACCTCCTGCCATGCCTGCGCCTCCTCGGCGGTCAGCGTGACGATATTGTTGCCCCGTTCCACGGCGATCGCGCGCGCGGGCGCGTCGCTGTCTTCCATCACGCCACCGGCAAAGACGGAGAACTCGACACCCGAATTGTCATCGATCACCTTTTGCAGGTCTTCCGGCAAGCTGTCGTAGCGGTCCTTGTTCATCGCCAGAACAAAGGTCAGCACATAGAGCGCATTGCCCGGAAACTCAGTATGGTTGTCTACCAGTTCGGAAATTTTCAACGCGGAGGTGACCTCCCACGGGATTGTCGTGCCGTCGATGACTCCTTTCGAAAGACCTTCCGGCACGGCAGGCACCGGCATGCCCACAGGCTCCGCACCGACCTTTTCGAGCAATGAGTTCACCAGTCGCGAGCCGCCGCGCACTTTCAGCCCCTCCATGTCGGCGGGGGTCCGCACCTCTTTGTTTGCGTGGATAATTCCGGGGCCATGTACCCAGGTGCCGAGGATCTTGACGTCCTTGAAATCATCATCTCGCATGTGCTTTTCGAACATCTCCCAATAGGCCCGGGAGGTGGCGCGCGCGTTGGTCATCATGAAAGGCAGCTCGAACACTTCGGTGCGCGGGAAACGGCCCGGGGTATAGCCCACGACGGTCCAGACAATATCGGCCACGCCGTCGATGGCCTGGTCCATCAACTCGGGCGGCCGCCCGCCCAGTTGCATGGATGGGAAGCGGTCGATCTTGATCCGGCCGCCGCTTGCCTCTTCGACATTGTCGGCCCAGACATCGAGGATCAGCCGGGGCACATTCGCCTGAGGCGGCAGGAACTGGTGGAGCGTCAGCGTCACTTCCTGCGCGGCTGCCGGTCCCGCGCCAAAGCCCACAGCAAGCGCCGCCGCCGCGGCCATGTTCAGGAAATCTTTGCGGTTTATCATTTTGTCCTCCCCTCAGCGCGGCCACAAGCAGTGTGCCGCAGCTGTTTTATCTGTTCTCATACTGAATTGCTAAGCCAGAACAGATGGCTTGTCACCCTCGATTGAAGGCGATCGCTTTGCCAGGGGATGCCAGCATGCGGGAGTGGTGGCGTTAGGTGGACTTGAACCACCGACCTAACGATTATGAGTCGTTCGCTCTAACCAACTGAGCTATAACGCCATCGGAGCGAGGAGTTATTGCAGCCCGCTCTGCTCGTCAAGGCGGAATCCGAGATTATTGCCCGCGTACCGCGTCGATCATGCGCTGGACGTTCTCGGGATCGGCATCCGGCGTGATACCGTGACCGAGGTTGAAAATGTGCGGTCCGCCGGAGAACGCCTTGACGATCGCACGGGTTTCGTCAATCAGCGCCTGCCCGCCGGTCACCATGTGACTGGATGCGAGATTGCCCTGCACACATCCGTCAACTTGCACATGCGCAGCCGCCCACTCGGCACTTACCGAGTTGTCCAGCGCCACGCAATCGACCCCCGTCGCCTTGGCGAAACCGACATAACCATCGCCCGCTTCCCGCGGAAACCCGATGACCGGTATACCCGGGTGTCTTTCTTTCAGCGCGGCTGTGATCCTGCGCGTAGGCTCCACCGCGTACTTCTGAAAGTCCTCCCCCGTGAGAGACCCGGCCCAGCTGTCGAAAATCTTGACCACTTCAGCGCCGGCGTCGATCTGTTTGGACAGATATTCGATGGTCCCGTCCGTGATGCGGTCGATGAGCGCCTCGAAAAGCGCCCTGTTTTCCGCCTTGAGCGCATGCGCCGGCCCTTGATCCGGGGTGCCGCGCCCTGCGATCATATAGGTCGCGACGGTCCATGGCGCGCCCGCAAACCCGATGAGCGTGGTCTCTTCCGGCAGTTCACGCCGGAGGATTCGCACCGTCTCGTAGATCGGGTTCAGGGTTTCGTCGATCTCGCCCACCGGTTTCAGCTTTTCGAAATCACTTTGCCCGGTGATCGTGGAGAGCCGTGGACCTTCCCCGGTGACGAACCACAAATCCGCCCCCAGCGCCTGGGGCAAGAGCAAGATGTCCGCAAACAGGATCGCCGCATCGAAGCCGTAACGGCGGATCGGCTGCAACGTGACTTCCGCCGCGAGTTCCGGATTGTAGCACAAAGAGAGAAAATCGCCGGCCTGGGCCCGCGTTGCGCGGTATTCCGGGAGGTACCGCCCCGCTTGCCGCATCATCCAGATCGGAGGCGTTGGAAGCGTTTCGCCCGCCAGAGCGCGCAGGATCGTCTTTGTGGGAGCCATGGTCATCCTCATATTGTTCGCCTACGTTCGTCCCTGCCCGCGTTGGCAATGTCAAGTGACTGACGGGTTGTCAGGATAAATTGACGCGCATAAAGATGTGCGCATGACAGTGACGCTCCCTTCTCCCGACTCGCCTCTCAAAATCGGAACCCGCGGCTCTCCGCTTGCAATGGCGCAGGCCCATGAAACGCGCACGAGGCTGATGCAAGCCTTTGATCTGCCCGAGGAAGCGTTCGAGATCATCGTCATCAAGGTGACCGGCGATGCGATACAGGACAGGCCCCTGAAAGAGATCGGGGGCAAAGGGCTCTTCACCCGCGAAATCGAAGAAGACCTGCTGTCAGGAAAAATTGACATCGCCGTTCATTCCATGAAGGACATGCCGACGTTGCAGCCCGAGGGATTGATCCTCGACACTTATCTGCCGCGCGAAGACGTACGCGACGCTTTCGTGTCGCCGACGCTGCGGCACATATCTGATCTCGCCACGGGCGCCGTCGTCGGCACCTCCAGTCTGCGGCGCAAGGCACAACTTCTACACCGCCGCCCCGACCTCAACGTCGTCGAGTTCCGTGGCAATGTGCAGACCCGCCTGAAAAAACTGGCCGATGGT
>JASFFN010000015.1:0-12211 GCA_050124275.1 Roseobacter sp.
TGGCGACGACACGCGCCAGTGGGGCCCGCCCTTTGTGGCACGCGACGACGATGTCTCTGCCGCCTACTTCCACTCCACCAATCGTGGAAAGAAGTCGGTCACGGCTGATTTCCGGACAACCGAGGGTATTGCGCGCGTCAAGGCGCTCCTGACGAACGCAGACATCCTGATCGAGAACTTCAAGACCGGCGGTCTGAAAAAATACGGGCTGGACTACGACAGTCTGAAAAAGGAGTTTCCCCGGCTCATCTACTGCTCGATTACCGGTTTTGGCCACGACGGTCCCTACGCCCAACGCGCGGGGTACGATTTCATCATTCAGGGAATGTCCGGCCTGATGTCGGTGACCGGCGAACCCGATGGTCAGCCGCAAAAATTCGGGGTTGCCATAACGGACATACTGACAGGCGTTTACGCAACCACCGCCATCCTCGCAGCTCTTCATCAACGCGACAGGACGGGCAGAGGACAGCACATAGATATGTCGCTGATGGATGTGGCGGTGGCGGTCACTTCCAATCAGGCGCTGAATTTTCTGACCACTGGTGTGTCGCCCCGCCGGATGGGGAATGCACACATAAATCTCGCGCCGTATCAGGTTTTCGACTGTCTGGATGGTCATATCATCATCGCAACCGGCAACGACGGGCAATATCAAAGGTTGTGCCGGTTGCTGGGGCTTGACTGGATGGTCGACGCACCCGAGTTTCGTAAAAACGAAGACCGCCTTGCAAATCGCGCCGCCATGGATGCGAATCTGACGGCGGCAACACTCAAACGGACCAAGGGCGATCTGCTAGCCGCCTGCGAAGCCAACGGAATTCCGGCCGGTGGGATAAACGATTTCGCAGAGGTCATGTCTGATCCGCAAGTCGTTGCCCGGCAGATGAAGATCGACTGTGCCGGCGTGCCCGGCATTCGCTCCCCTTTCACCTTTTCGGATGCTGAACTGGCCCTGAGCCAGCCTGCGCCGAAACTGGGTGAGAACGACGACGATATGCAGTAGCGCGACCTGCGCACAAAATTCTAATTCGCCTGAAAGACTGCAGCCAGCAAACGCTTGATGGCTGCGCCGCGGTCTTCGAAGGATAAGCGTACAGGTACGGTAATGACTTTCGTGCGAAAGCTTGCCGGCAACCGGACTGCGTCTTTTTCGGTTGTGACAAGCTGGGCACTGCTGCGCTTTGCCTGTGCATCGAGGCGGGCCATCAGCTTGGGGGTCAATGGCTGATGGTCCTCGAGCGCCTCCACATGAACCAGTTCGGCCCCCAGTCTCCGCAGGGTGGCAAAGAATTTTTCCGGGTGACCGATGCCCGCGAACGCAAGGACGCGGGCCCCGGCCCACTCCATGCCGGTCTGCAAAGGCGTGAGTTCCGCGCGCATATGCGTCACGTTTTCCGGTAGATCGGGCACGACAAAGCCTGACTGTTCATCCGCAGTGCCGATCGACAGCAGCACGCTGGCACGGGCAAGGGCCGGTTGAATGTCTTCGCGCAGCGGCCCCGCTGGCAGACAGCGTTCATTGCCAAACCCCTTGGTCGCATCGACGACAACAATGCTGAAGTCCTTTTTCAGAGACGGATTCTGGAAACCATCATCCAGCACGATCACGCTGGCACCACTCTTCGCGGCCGCCCGCGCGCCGGCGAGGCGATCCCGCGCCACCCAGACCTCGGCGAAGGATGCCAGCAACAAGGCTTCGTCTCCGACCTTCGCGGCAGTGTGTTTTGCGGGGTCAACCCGCACAGGCCCTTCAAGCGTACCGCCATACCCACGGGTCACGATATGCGGCGTCTGGAACAAATCGTTCAGGATGCCGGCAAGGGCGATGACAGTCGGCGTCTTGCCCGTACCGCCCACGTTGATATTCCCGATACAAACGACCGGAATTCCGACTCCGGTCGTTCCCGATGTTGCCAGCCGTCTCGCCGTGCCGCGCGCGTAAAGGCGTCCGACAGGCTGCAGCAGCCGCGCGAGCATCGCGGGCTGGTCCGGGCTGGTGTACCAGAATTCAGGTGCGCGCATGCCAGCCCTCCAGATCACCGTCCAGTACCGTTTGCACCAGATCAATGACCCGATCCGTCAGGTAGGCTCCTTCACTGATTACGTCCCATCCGGCGTGCGCCATCGTCGCTGCCTGATCTGGCGCGATCAGGCGTGTTACGGCAGCACGGAGCGTATCCGCGTCGTTCACGATTCTGGCCGCACCGGCTTTTGCAAGACGGGTGTAAAATGGCAGGAAGTGATTGACGTGGGGACCATAGAGCACCGCTGATCCCAACGCGGCTGCCTCATAAGGATTGCGCCCGGTAAATCCGGGAACAAGCGAACTGCCCATCAGGCTGACGGGGGATACGCGATAAAACATCCCGAGAGGCTGGTTTTCCGCGGCAAGCAGCACCTGTGTCGCTTCCGTGGGGACGTCGCCGTCGTCCCAGTTTGCCAACCGCATTTCTTCTTCGAGGATTCTGTCCGCGAAGCGACCGATCATATCGGGACTGGCCGGATGCAAAATGAGCAACAGGCGGTGCGCCATGCGATGGGCGTTCCGATGCGCTTTCAGAATGATGTCGAGCTCGTCCTCCTGCACGCAGCAGGCCAGCCAGACTGACCGTCCCCCCAGAATCTCGGACAGTTCCTTGAGATCGCGTTCGTTGCACGCAAGGGGGCTGCCGCCGGCCTGCAATGGCGGTGTCTGATCGATACGCGCCCGTGGCAAGCCGAGTTGTTCAAGGCGCGTCAATCCTTCGCTTGATCGCGCCATCAAGGCGACGAAAGGGTCAAGGAGCTGGCGCGACAAATCCGGGATCCATCGGTCAAGCCGGCTGTCGAAACCGTCGGCGTCGGCGTTTACAAGAGCAATCGTGCATCGGTTTTCATGGGTGTGCTCGATCAGATTTGGCCGCAAGGCACCCCATGTCCATATGGCCATGTCTGGCCGCCAGTGACGCCAGAAAGCAGCTATCGCATCAGGGTGTTCAGACGGCACCATATCCAGAAATACCGCAGAGGGGTCCGGCCAGTTCCTTTGCGCCTTGGCCATTATGTTGGCATCGGAAACGGTTATCAGCACGGACAACCGGTATCTGGATGTGCACAGCCGTTGCGCGAGATCCTGAACGGCGAGCAGGCTATTCTGTTCGGCTGCATGGATCCACAGAAGTGTGCCCGCGGGTCTCGGATGCCCGGGTTCGTAGCCTCGCTTCGATGAACGCCGCGCAAGACCCCGGTAGGCCGCCATTCCCAAGGAGCGACCCATACCGGGTTATCCCAGCTCTTCTGTACTCGAGGCCGCCGCCTCTTCGTCTCGCAAGCGATGCAGGTGCGCGATGAAATAGCGCATATGTGCGTTGTCCACGGTCCGTTGCGCTTCTGCTTTCCATGCATCGAAGGCGCTGGCGTAATCCGGGAAAATACCGACGATGTGGATGTCGTCCACATTCTTGAAGATGTTCTTGCCGGGATCCACCAGCTCACCGCCGAAAACGAGATGCAGCCTTTGTGTCATGACGTGTTCCTCGGGCCATTGAGACTTTAAGTTGAATCGTCGCCTATCCGGTTGATATGGTCAAGGAACCGGTGTCTGCGAGCGATTTCCAAGTTCCGCCATCAAGTTGTCGTGCAGGCCGGCACCCGCCGCTATCATGCCGTTCAGTTGCGCGCTGGGGTTATTGAACCGCAGCGCCGCGCCTGTTTTGTCCGTGCAAACGCCGCGCGACTCCTCGACGATCAGAGCGCCCGCCGCGACATCCCATTCCCATGTTGGCCGAAAGGTCAGCATGGCATCGAACCTCCCTTGTCCGACCAGCCCAAGCCGGTACGCCAGAGACGGCCGGTGCGCGCGGTTGAATTCAGGAACACCCCTGGGCCAGAATTCCGGTGCGATCATGGGTTTTGCCGCCAGAATATCGGCCCCTCTGACATCTTGCCTCGCCGATACGACCAGAGCCTCCCCGTTGAGCGTCGCGCCTTTTCCCAGGGCGGCCGTGTAGAGAAGGCCCCGCAGCGGCAAATAGACAGCCCCGGCGGTAACGCGCCCTTGGTGGGCCACGGCAATGGAATGTGCCCAGGTCTTCGAGCCGTCTACAAAACTGCGCGTGCCGTCAATCGGGTCGACGATGAAAACGGTGTCGCGCTCCAATCGCTCGCCGGTGTCTTCGGATTCTTCGGAAAGCCAGCCGTACTCCGGACGCGCCGACCGCAAAACCGAGCCAAGATACGCGTTCACCGCGAGGTCTGCCTCGGTGACGGGGCCAGCGCCGGCCGGTTTGTCCCATTTCTGAGCACCGCTTTCGATGAAACTCGTGGCGACGCGACCGGCCATTCGTATGGCGTCTGTAATGAGCGCGAGGTCAGTTTCCTGCAAGAGTCATCTCCGGCACCAGCAAGGACGGAACGACGCGGCTGAGGTGTGGCCTGGCATCATTTGCCGGAACGATCCGAGACAGCATCTGCCGCAGGTTCCCCGCGATCGTGCATTCATTGACGGCATGGGTAATTTCGCCATTTTCAACCCACAATCCTGCCGCCCCGCGAGAGTAGTCTCCGGTGTTGGGATTGATGGTCGACCCGATCAGGGACGTGACCAGAAGACCCGTCCCCATCTCGCGGACAAGGTCATCGCGGCTCCGGTCGCCCTGGGTCAGCGCGACGTTCCATGTGCTGGGCGAAGGGGCAGAGGACGTGCCCCGCGCGGCGTTGCCGGTCGAGGAAAGCCCAAGCTTCCGCGCCGTGGCCAGATCCAATGTCCAGCCTGTCAGAATACCGTCCGAGACGATGTCCCTCGGCGCGGTCGGCAGCCCTTCGGCATCGAATGGACGGGATCCGGATGTCCGGGGACGGTGCGGGTCTTCGTGCAGATAGAGCCCTTCGGGCAATACGCGTTCGCCTTGTGCATGCAGCAGCCAGGACGCGCCGCGTGCAACGGACGACCCGTTCGCCGCCACCAGCAGGTGTCCGATCAGAGTCGAAGCGACACGTTCATCGAAAAGAACGGGGTAGCTGCCCGTCGGCGGTTTCCGCGCACCCGCGCGCGCGACGGCCCGTTCTGCCGCGGACGTTCCGATATCCTCGGGTGTCCGCAGATCGTTCTGGAAAACGCGGTTGTCGCCATCGTAGTCGCGCTCCATCTCCGATCCGGATCCGGATATCGCGACACAGGAAAGGCTGCGGCTGGTGCGGGAATATCCGCCGACGAACCCGTTTGTCGCCGCGAGGAAAATTTCCCGTCGCGAGTATCCCGCGGATGCCGATTGCACTTGCGAAATGCCTTTGTTGCGCAGCGCCGCTGCTTCTGCAAGCGTCGCATCCTCCTGCAATGCGGCGGGCGAAGGTTCGGGCGCCGGGTCTTCCAGTTCCAGCGAGACAATGTCGACGCGGTCTGCAATCTGATCCGGAGATGCAAGCCCCGTGTACGGATCCTCCGGGGCTTCCCGGGCCATGGCGACGGCGCGTGCCGCCATCTCTTCGATGGTCGCCTCCCGCGCGTCCGAGGCGGCAACGATGGCGCTCCGTTGCCCGAGGAAGACGCGCAATCCCATGTCGATCCCTTCGGCGCGTTCAGCATGTTCCAAAGCCCCGCCGCGCACTTCGATGCTTTGCGACATGCCGCGCATCGCGATTGCATCGGCGGCGTCGGCGCCCGCATTTTTAGCGGCAAGCAGCAGGCTCGCAGTCAGATCATTCAGGCACAGGGTCATACACGGTTCCGATCCATTTGCGCGTGAGGTAGACGTCCGCCCCGCACTCTGCAAGGGCAGCTGCCAAAAAGCATTGCCGATCGGATTACTGAATGCGCTGGCCGTTTGCCAACACGTGTCCCTGCTCATTGATCTCGATCTTCGAGTTCAATGTGTCAGGTGTTGCGCCGGGAACGGCCAGCAGACCCATCATCATGCGTACGCCCATGGCCTGATCTTCCGGCAGAAGCCCGGTGGCGACCAGTTTGTCGATCAGCGCATTGCCGCCTGTCAGCTTAAGGTCAATTACCCCTTGCGGCTTTGGTACCGGCCCCGCGCTGTTGTCGAACGCGAAGGCCCCCGTGCCGGTCAGCTCGGCACCGGCCGCGGCGATCTCGAGGCGATTGATGTCCAGTTCCTCGACCTCTGCGGGCGTGGTATCCGGCCCGATCGAGGATGCGGTAGCGGGATCAAGCAGATTGAACAGCAGCCGCGCCTTTCCCGTCAGATCAAGAGCGATGGTTGCGGGGTTGCGCGGTAACTGAGCGTTCGGGTCGAACATGCCCCACAACATGTCGGACATGGTGAAACCCTGAAATTCGAACCCGAATGCGAAATCATCCGGTGTGTCGGACTGGCGCACGGGCACCGCGAGGTTGAAAGTGGATTTAGCGATATCGAAATTCATCGGCATCTGAAACTGTGCGACGGATATCTCGGCTTTTACATCGTCCTGCCTGATGTCATAGGCAAGGCCGTCCTGTCCCATCTTGATACCAAAGGAGCCAGCGCCTGACACGATCTGTGCATTTGCGGGTCCCTCGGGGCTTTGGGTTGAAAAAGTCGTTGCATTGGCGGCGTAGGTGAAGGTGCCATTGCCTTCCAATCCTGCCGCCAGCAAAGCGTCCATGTCCGTAGCCTCCATCGCGCGCAAAGGGGCGGTTGTCTGCCCCTCAAACCCGACCGACTGCCACTGCCCCGAAATATCCGCCTTGCTGTTGGTTTGAGGGTCGGCTGCAGTCATCAAATAGCGGACACTGCCAATCTGCAGGGTCTGTTGATACCGGCGCATGCTGTCCACCGAGACATCACTTTGCCCCGAGAGGTTTTCGACCGTCACTTCGACGGAGCTGACCTCGGGTGGCAAGACCTGCCCGTCTACTTCAAGCCCGGTGGTTTCGACTAAAATGTTGTCTGCGCTGTAGTCGTAGCGCATGTTATCGGGCGTACCAGAAGCGACGATATTCAGGCCGCTTTGGCGGTAATCCATTGAAACGCGCGACTGGCCACCGGTGTCGCTTGGAACGGACATCTCCATCGGCATCACCGCCGGCAGATCGACCACGACGGTTCCGTCCGATTGCTCCGTCATGACGATGCGGTCCATCCTGACCGTGCCGCTTGCGCTCGCGTTGTCTTCGCCCATTGAGACGATCACGCCCGATATGGTCAGAACATTTCCGTCGCGCTCTGCCGACCCGGTCATTCGGTAGCCGAAGCTTTCGGCGTAGGACATCCAATCGCTCCAGACCTGATCCGCATTGACCTGCGCCGAGGCGGATGCGGCAGTCAATACGAAGGCGGTGCTGGTGAACAGGCTGCGCAATGTGGAGGGCATGAAGCGGTCCTTTACAGGTGGAAGAGAGTTTATGGTCGGTCATGGTGCCGACGTCGTCAAGTGCGGTTGGGCTGGACCGCTGACGCCGGCAGTATTACCACGGTGGGCATAAGTGGCAAGGAGGAAGGTAGATATGTCGATGACAGGAAAAACGGTCGTGATTACCGGGGCCAGCCGCGGTATCGGTGCCGAGGCCGCCCGTGTTTTTGCCGAGGCCGGTGCGAATGTGGCACTCCTTGCACGCGGCCAGGTGGACATCGCCAACCTGGCAGGAGAAATCGGTCCGCAGGCACTCGCCATCCCCTGCAACGTGGCGCGGTACAATGATGTTCTGACGGCCGTTGAAGCCACGCAGGAAGCCTTTGGCAGTGTGGACGTTCTGATAAACAATGCCGGTGTCATCGAACCGATTTCCCACCTCGCGGATGCCGATCCGGACGCCTGGGGCGCCGTGATAGATATCAATCTCAAGGGGGTATTCAACGGCATGCACGCGGTTCTTCCCTTGATGAAAGCGGCTGGCGGCGGTTCGATCCTCACCATCAGTTCCGGAGCCGCGCACGGCCCCGTGGAAGCATGGAGCCATTATTGCGCGTCCAAGACCGCCGTGAACATGCTGACACGGTGCCTCGACAAGGAAGAAGCCGGCAACGGCATTCGCGCCATGGGCCTGTCCCCCGGCACCGTCGCCACGCAGATGCAGAAGGAAATAAAGGCCAGCGGGATCAACCCGGTGAGCCAGTTGGACTGGGACGTGCACATTCCCGCCGATTGGCCCGCGCGCGCGCTGTTGTGGATGTGCGGGGCAGAGGCGGATGAGTGGTGCGGCCAGGAGATTTCGCTGCGCGACGAAGACATTCGCCGGAAGGTCGGTCTGATATGATCGACGTCGATCGTGGGGAACACATCTGGACGGTCACGCTCAACCGTCCGGACAAAGCCAATTCGCTGACCGAGGAGATGCTGCTCGACCTGGTGCGCACGATGCAGGCGGCGAAAGAGGCGCGCGCGGTCGTGCTGACGGGCAAGGGCAAGGTCTTCAGCGCGGGGGCCGATCTGGACGCTGCCCGTTCCGGATTGGCGACGTCACCCCTGTGGGAGGAGTTGTCGACGGCAGTTGCTGCCCTTCCCGGCTTTTCCATCGCTGCACTGAACGGGACCCTCGCGGGCGGCGCTTTTGGTATGGCGCTGGCCTGCGACATGCGGATCGCACCGCCGGAGGCCAAGTTCTTCTATCCGGCAATGAAACTGGGCTTTCTGCCTCAGCCGAGCGATCCGGTGCGACTGAGGCACTTGATCGGGCCGGCGCGCGCAAAGCTCATCCTGATGAGCGCGCAAAGACTGGATGCGGCCGAGGCACTATCCTTCGGGCTAATTGACCGGATCGTTCCACGCGAGGAGGTGCCGGAGCATGCGCTGCAAATGGTGGCCGCAAGCGTCGACGCCCCGCGAGACATTGCCCTCACGATCAAACAGATGTGTCACTAACGCTGCCGTTTTCGCATGCCGCCGGGAACTTTCGACATGAACCCTGGCGGGCGCTTGCCGATCCATGTGATGAATTTTTGGAGACGGGGATGGGTTTTCAAAGCCTCGATCGTGCTGAAATCGCGCGCCAGCTCCGCCTCGGACAGGGTGGCGTGTATCTCGCGATGGCAGATGTGGTGAAGCAGGACGGTCGGACCCCCTTTCCCGCCCTTAAGCTTCGGTATCAGGTGGTGCACACTCTGTTTGACGTCCCGGGGAATCGGGCGATCGCATAAAGGGCAGATCGGGTCTGACATGGGCGGCTCCGGTCATCGGGTACTCCAGACAACCTAGGCGGACGAATGACCGTGAAAAGAGAACGACAACAGCCGAAAAACAGAGCACTCGTCGTCGGGGCCGGACCCGCGGGGCTGATGGCGGCAGACGTTCTGGCGCAGGCCGGGTGCGCAGTGACCATCTGCGACGCCAAACCATCCTTCGGGCGCAAATTCCTTATGGCCGGGAAGTCAGGCCTGAACCTGACCAAGGACGAGCCCGTCGATCGGTTTCTCAAACATTATAGCGAGGCCGCACAGCCATTGACCGACATGGTCTCCGCTTTTGATCCGCAGTCCGTTCAGAAATGGGCGGTGGGCCTGGGGCAGGAGATTTTCACCGGCAGCACGGGCCGCGTTTTTCCGCAAGCGATGAAAGCATCACCACTTCTGCGTGCATGGCTTGCGCGTCTGGACGCGTTGGGGGTCGTTCGGCTCACGCGCCACAAGTGGCTGGGCTGGGAGGGAGAAGATGCCGTTTTCGAGGTTGCAGGGGGCATCATAAGAACCCTGAAGGCCGATGTCCTGATCCTCGCGCTGGGTGGCGCGAGCTGGTCAAGGCTGGGATCAGACGGGCTCTGGAGCGCGACGGTTCGGGAAACGGGCGCGGAAATCGCCCCCTTCGCACCATCGAACGCAGCGCTCTCCGTTGCATGGTCGGCACACATGACGCCGCATCTTGGCTCGGCGCTCAAGGCGGTAGCCTGGCGCGCTGGCGATCTGACGTCGCGCGGCGAGGCCACGGTATCGGCGCGCGGTCTGGAGGGCGGTGGCATCTACACCCTGACGCCAGCGCTGCGGGAGCGCGCGGCGCTCTGCGTCGACATGATCCCCGACATCCCGCGGGATCGCGCCGAGGCCGTCTTGGCAAACAAACCGGCAAAACTGCGCCTTGCCCACTGGCTCAAGAACACGTTGCGGCTGTCGCCCGTGAAAACCGCCGTTTTCTTTGAGATGACAGCGGGGGATCCGCCGACACGCGCGCAATGGGTGGAGCGGGTGAAAAACCTGCCCATTCATCATCAGGGTCTGCGGCCGATCGACGAGGCGATTTCCACCGCAGGTGGCATTTGTTTCGACAGTCTCACGGACGATCTGATGCTGAAATCGCGCCCGGGCGTATTCTGCGCGGGCGAAATGATCGATTGGGAGGCGCCCACGGGCGGATATCTGATTACCGCCTGTCTTGCGACGGGTCATTGGGCAGCGCGGGGCGCCTTGCGCTACTTGGCTGCAGCCGCCTGAAAGGCGGGTCGTTCCCGGAGCGCTTTTGCATAAGCGAAGAGCTTGTCGTCGACGCGGGGAAAGTTCGCGCCCACCGCCCAGTTCAGACAGTGACAGGCCAGAATGTCCGGTATGGTGATGTCATCTCCGATCAGAAAAGGGCCATCCAGCCTTGCGGCGAGCTGGGCCGCCGAGGCCGCGAACTCCTCTTTCAAAACGTCCTTGATGGCAGGCATGCGTTTTTCCTCAGGCAGCACGAAGCTGTGCTTGGCCGCGGCCCAGAGAATCGCATCGAATTCGTCGACCAGCCAGAACGTCAGCGCATCCTGCCGCGCACGGGCAATCGTTCCCGCGGGTGCAGTCAGCTTGCCATGTTTGTCGCCGAGATAAGTCAGAATGGCCATTGAATCCGTCAGGATTTCATCGCCTTCGACGAGCGCGGGCACCTTTCCGGACGGATTGTAGCGTCTGGCCTCCTCCGAGCGCGGCGCCGCCGGGATATGTTCATAGGGTTCGCCCAGTTCCTCCAGCATCCACATCACGCGGAAGGCGCGCGATTTGACAGGTCCGATTACAGTATACATGTGACTTCCTTTCTAATTCTGCCGCTTGGCCAGCATCGCCAGCCGGATGAACGCGCGTTCGACCAGCGCCATGCCTGGCGCGTGCTGCCCGGCGGACCGGAGTTGCAGATCCGTATCTGTCAGAACCGTCAGGGCGGTTTCCAGTCTTGGCGCCCCCCACTGGCGTGATTGCGCGAGCATGCGGTCGCGGTACGGACCGAATATCGTCGGGCGCCCGCTCTTGTCGCAGGCGGCGCGGTGCAACGCCCGGAAATGGCGCATGGCCCCGATGCACAGGCCGACGGGGCTGGCCCCCTGCGCCGCCAGTTTCTGCATCATGGGGCCGATTTCATGCTCCTTTGCCTCGGCGACGACCATCAGAACATCGTCCACATCTGCTTCCGTTGATGTCGGCGCGCAGGCGGCGATGTCTTCGAGGCTGAGAGGCGTGGCATCGTTCAGCTTGTACAAGGACAGTTTTTCAAGCGTTTGCCGGAAATCGCCGGGGTCGAGCGCCTGCGCCAGATCCGACAATGCGGCCATGATATCGCCGGAAGGCGCCGCTAGCCCGGTCGCCGCCAGCGTTTCCTCGATTTCGGCACGCGTCGGCGGGTTGTCGTAAATGCCTGCCGCATACGCATTCGGATGCGCTTCAAAGGCCTTGCGCAGCTTGGACGTCGGTTTCAGAGCGCCTGCGGTGACCACGATCTGCGCGTCCCCGGGCCGCCAGTCTTCCAGTGCCGCGAGGATCGCAGGGCTGGCCGTGTCGTTGGCGTCTTCGACGAACACCGCGCGGGCGCCCGGGAAAAATCCCACGGCCTTGACGGCATCGAGCAAAAGAGCCGGGTCCTTGCGCAGATCGCCCGCGTTGAGGCGCGACAGGCGCATCTCTTCTTCGGCGTTTTCACCGAGCAACGCCGCGAGTACCTGTTGACGCTTCAATGCCACGCGCATGGCGTCGGACCCGTAGATCAGCAATCCTGTTTTGCCCGCGTCGGGTCTGGCGAAATAGCCCGTTGCCTCTCTCGTGGAGAGTTTCATGTCAGATCGGCGCTGAGCAACCGCACTGTGATCTGATCGGCCAGAAGCACCATCAGTCGCTGACGCGCATCGCGCTCTGCGGCCAGTGACGCGACTGTCGTGCCCGATTGGGATGCACCGGCGAAGTTGTCCACTTTTCCCGACACCAGAGTTCGGCCAGTTGATTGCTCGACAAGGGCATAGTTTGCAACGCCGATGAAGTTGAACCGGTTGATGTCGCTTTCTGTGTTCACGTCCAGTTTCTCGCGGGCCACGGTGACCGATGTCTCCAGTCTGTATTTTGGC
>JASFFN010000016.1:0-12069 GCA_050124275.1 Roseobacter sp.
CCGGAAATTCCGACACGTCCTGTGACAAGATCAAATGCGTCCGGTGCAGTAGAGATCGCCGCGATACATTCCCTTGAAACCTTCGGGGCACAGGCGATGCCGGGGCGCGATGACCTGGTAGGCCGGAGTCCTGCAGTAAAGGCTGCCACGATAAATTCCGCGAAACTCGCGAGGGCAATTCGCCAGTGCGTTCGTCGTTATGGAACGGCCGCCACTGTACTTTCCACCGGAATAGCTTTGGTCTGAAATACCGGGATTGCCAGCGCCTGCCGGGCTCGCAAATGTTGATATCGCGCTCATCGTGACAGCGCAGAGAAAGGTCGAAATCCGTGGCATCAGAAAGTCCTCTTCTTCGGTGCAATCTTTTTCGGGTCGATCCCGCCGTCGTTGTGGCTGGTCAGCGGTTGTTCATGCACACCGCGATAGCCAAGCGATGCCTTGTTGCCCTTGAACCAGATCAGCGAGTGTTTGCGCCAGTTCTCGTCATCGCGTTCGGGGAAGTCTTCATGCGCATGCGCACCGCGGCTTTCCTTCCGCGCTTCCGCGCCGACGATGGTCGCTACGGCATTGGGGATCAGGTTCGCCAGTTCGAGCGTTTCCATCAGATCGGAATTCCAGACGAGACTGCGGTCCGTGACGCCGACGTCGGCATATTTGCCCGCAACTTCATCCATCGCCTTCTTGCCGGCGGCGAGAGACTCGTTATCGCGGAAAACCGCCGCATCCTTTTGCATGGTCTGCTGCATTTCCAGACGCAGCGCAGCGGTCGGCGTGTGACCTTTCGCGTAGCGTGTGTTGTCGAAACGGTCGATGGCCGCGTCTACGGATTTCTGATTGGGGGTCGGCACTGGTGTCTCGGGATTGACGATCTTGCCCGCGCGGATCGCCGCTGCCCGTCCGAAAACCACGAGATCGATCAGTGAGTTTGACCCAAGGCGGTTGGCACCGTGCACGGAAGCGCAGCCCGCCTCGCCCACGGCCATCAGGCCCGGGCTGACACGGTCGGGATCGTCCTTCGTCGGCGCGAGCACCTCGCCCCAGTAATTCGTCGGAATTCCGCCCATGTTGTAGTGCACGGTCGGCAGCACCGGGATCGGCTCCTTGTTGACATTGACGCCAGCAAAGACCCGCGCGCTTTCCGAGATACCCGGCAGGCGCAGCTTGAGCGTCTCCGGGGGCAGGTGGTTGAGGTTGAGGTGAATGTGGTCCCCGTTGGCCCCGACGCCGCGCCCTTCGCGAATTTCCATCGTCATGCAGCGGCTGACATAGTCGCGCGGCGCGAGGTCCTTGTATTGCGGCGCGTAGCGCTCCATGAACCTCTCGCCTTCGGAGTTCGTCAGATAACCGCCCTCGCCGCGTGCGCCTTCAGTAATAAGGCAGCCGGCACCATAGATCCCGGTTGGGTGGAACTGAACAAACTCCATGTCCTGTAACGGCAGACCGGCCCGCGCCGTCATGCCACCGCCGTCGCCGGTACAGGTATGCGCAGAGGTGGCCGAGAAGTAAGCCCGACCGTAGCCACCGGTGGCCAGGACGACCATCTTGGAGGCGAAGAGGTGCAGCGTGCCGTCATCCAGCTTCCAGCACAGAACGCCCTGACACACTCCATCGTCCGACATGATGAGATCGATGGCGAAATATTCGATGTAGAATTCGGCATTGTTCTTCAGGGACTGCCCGTAGAGCGTATGCAGGATGGCGTGTCCGGTCCGGTCGGCGGCGGCACATGTGCGCTGAACCGCCGGTCCTTCACCAAATTCGGTGGTATGGCCGCCAAAGGGGCGCTGGTAGATCTTTCCGTCTTCGGTGCGGCTGAACGGTACGCCGTAGTGCTCCAGTTCGTAGACCGCTTTGGGCGCCTCGCGGGCAAGATATTCCATCGCGTCGGTATCGCCAAGCCAGTCAGAGCCCTTGACCGTGTCGTACATGTGCCACTGCCAGTTGTCCGGCCCCATGTTGGAGAGCGAGGCCGCAATCCCGCCCTGCGCGGCAACGGTGTGCGAGCGGGTCGGAAAGACCTTGGTCACGCACGCCGTGCGCAGACCCTGCTCGGCCATCCCGAGGGTCGCGCGCAAACCAGCCCCGCCGGCCCCGACGACAACCACGTCGTATTCGTGCGTTTCATATTCATATGAAGCCATGGAAGTTTCTCCTGAAACTCTTAAGGCGCGCTTGCCCGCGCCGGAGTGATTTACAATGCGAGCCGGATAACGGCATAGAGCCCGAAGGCCATCGCCGCATAGCTGATGCAGGTCATCGCGATCATGGTGATCTTTTGAGCGACGCCATGCACATAGTCTTCGATCAATGCCTGCACCCCGTCTGCGAAGTGTTTGAAGGTCACGACGATGGTCAGGCCCGCGACAACAGCCGGAAACGGGCGCGCGAAATAGGCGGTGACTTCCTCATAGGACGCGCCAAGCATCGGGCCGAACGTGAAGATGAAGAGCGGGATCAAGACCAGCAGCGCGCCGGAACTGACGGTCATCGCCCAGTGGTGTTCGGTGCCGGATTTCGCCGATCCCATGCCGGAGGCGCGTTTGCGGTCGGTCAGATAGCTCATGGTCAGGCTCCCTCAGATCACGATGATGGTCAGCAGCGTCAGCAGGAAGGATCCGCCGATCACCGCGTAGCCAAGCTTGTATGCCGTTTCCAGATCAAGCCCGACGCCCTGATCCCAGATCAGATGCCGAACCCCCGCCAGCGTGTGATACCAAAGCCCCCAGAGCGAGACAGTCATCACGAAATCACCGAACCAGCTGGTCAGGAAGCCGTTTGCAACCGCGAAGTACTCCGGCGATGTCGCCGCGGCGAGAAACCACCAGACAACGAGAAGCGACGAAATCAGCAACGCATTGCCGGTGATCCGCGTCAGGATCGATGTCATGGAGGTGAGTTGCGGGCGGTAGATTGTCAAATGCGGCGACAGCGGGCGATTACCCCGATTCACATCGGCCATGTCAGATTCCTTTTGTTCCCTGACATCTTTTTACTCGTATTATTCTGCTTGTCACGCAAAGCATCACCTGCAAACCGCGATAAATTGGCGCTGTTTTCGGAATTGTCCGGATTTTTCCTCACTTGTGATCACGGCTTGGCTGGCTGTGATCACGCCTTTTCAGGTCGCTAACCTGGCGCGTGGTTTCACGTTGCAGTTTGCGCTTAATCTGCTCGGGATAGTCGTCGAAACTATTTGCCGTGAACACAAAAGCGCCCTCACCGTGAATCAGGTTTTCATAAAACCAGCCTGTCAGGTCCACCTCATCGCCTTCGATCGCGAGTGCGTTGACGACGATGCCGGCTGCCGACAGCGAAGAGCGGCGTGAACCGGGCAGAATGCCTTCGTTCGATATGCCGTCGCCGGAGACATCCACGACCTTTCGGCGGCAATGCGAAACCTCTGCAAGCGCTTTTTCAGCGGCGACCAGCGCCTCCCCGATTGCCGTCGAGAAATTGCGCCACACACGCGGGTCGGTTTCGATCCAAGTGGCGAATGCCGCGATATCGCGATCCGACCGCATCTGCATCCATGGAATGGTCTGGCGCTGCCGCGTCGATCCCGTCCACTGGATCAGGGTCACGTAGGCTTGCTGGTCCAGCAGCGCCTCGACCACGATGCCGTCGCGCAGGGCCGCCGCGAGCCCCTGCACCTGTATGGCATATTCACGGCTGTCCACTGACCCAGAAGTGTCCACGGCGAGCACCAGCGCCAGATCGCAAGCACGCGGCGCGGTGGCAAGACATGCAAAACAAAAAAGGAACACCAGAAGAACCATACCGCCAGTCTAACGCATCGGCGCCTTATTGTACCTGACAATGCGGCAGGCGATCAGCCCAGTTGCGCCAGTATGAAACCCGCCACCAACAGGCCGCCCATGAGCAGTGCCAGGCGCCACGGCGTCTGCACGCCCGTTGCCTGTTCGACGCGATGCGGGGTCAGGCTGGAGCCCGCGACAAAGGACAGACCGGCAAGCAAGGCCGCGACCTCCGCCCAGAGTTCGCCGGCCCGGATCGGCCCCAGCGAGAGGGCGACGATCAAAAGCCCGATGGCGAGCATGGTGCCCGCGAAAGCGCGGTAAAGCCCTGTCAGGATCATCTTCAGATAAGGCGACAGCGTTGTCCCTTCCTTTTCGAGGATCAGCTTGTGATAGGTCAGAGGTACGGGGCCGCGCCCGTACTTCATTGCCGCGAGAAAGAACAGGACTGCGGCGAGGCAATTGCATACGATCGCGGCGATAATCATCCCTGTCTCCTGCGCAGTTGCCGCAGTCTAAACCTCAAAGCATGAATTACCAGTTTATTCCGCCGGACTCGCGCCTGGCGTGTGGCCGCGCTGCTGTCACAGCGGCATCATCGCCCAATAGTCGAGATCGAGCAGGACTTCAGGCAGGTATTTCCCATCGTCCCCCCTCAAGGCGAATGGCGTGCCGCCTTTGGTGGCGACGAGGCGCAGGCGGATCGCCCCGACGCCCGGCGCGGACGTTTCGGCCTTGTCAAGCACCTCGGACCATGCCCGGACCGTGTCGCCGCTGATGCAGGGGTTTGCATGTGCACCACCGTTCAAGCCGACGATCATCTGAGCATTGGCAAGACCGTTGAAGGACAGCGTGCGCGCCATCGATATCACGTGCCCGCCGTAGATCAGGCGAGAGCCGTCCGCGCGCACGGACACGTCGAAATGCACCTTGGAGGTATTCTGCCAGAGCCGCGTCGCGAGCATGTGCTCGGCTTCTTCGATCGTGACGCCGTCGACATGGTCGATCATTTCCCCGATCTCGTAGTCACCCCATCGATGCGGCTCTCCGGCAAGCGAGAAATCGTAGTTTGAAAAATCAAGGCCCGTCGGCACCACCAGCTTATCCGCAGGCACCACCTTGTCCAACTCGGGTACAACCGTTTCCGGCGCGTCCGCCTCGAGGTTTTGTTTTCGAACCATTACCCAGCGCACATAGTCCATAACGGTGTCGTCGTGCTGATTGAGACCGGTCGTGCGCACCCAGACCACGCCGCTTTTTCCGTTCGAGTTCTGTTTCAGGCCGATGACCTCCGAGCGCGAGCGCAGGGTATCGCCGGGCCAGACCGGCCTGTGCCAGCGCCCTTCCGCATATCCCAGATTCGCCACGGCATTCAGCGATATGTCCGGCACGGTTTTCCCGAACACCACGTGAAAGGCGATGAGGTCATCCAGCGGGCTGGACGGGAGCCCGCAGCTTCGTGCAAACTGGTCCGAGGAATAAAGCGCATGGCGCGCGGGATACAGCATTTGATAGGCCGCGCGCTCTCCGACGTTTACCGTTCGCGGCACCGCGTGATCGATCACCTGACCGATGGAATAGTCCTCGAAGAACCTCCCCGGATTGGTTTTTGAACCCATCACTGCTCTCCCAGCTTGATCTCAGGGGTGTAAGTACCCGGCGCATCCTTGACGACCGCCTGACCGCAGCGCATCACCCCCGCCTCGTGATCCCATGTCTGCGTGGGGTTGCCATAGAGCGTCCAGCCTTTGTTCAGCGCCGCCGTGACCTTGTGGCAAAAAGCGGATGTGTCCTCGTCGGAGAGGAAGCGGTAGAGTTTCATGTTGCTTGCTCCGTTTCAGACAGGGAACGGCCAGTATCCCAACCAGATGTGGATCCCCGCAACCACCGAGAAGATGACCAGCGTGATGATCGCATGTTTGATGTAGACATCGCGCCCGCCATGCACGGACGGCGTCCATTCCGGCTCTGCCTTGTTGATCAGAATGACTTCGCCTACGGCCCAGCCAAGCAGTCCGCCAAACAGCAGGATCGAGGCCAGATCACCATTCACGAGTAAATGGGCCAGCGCCCAGATCTTGAAACCGATCAGCTGCGGATGCCGCATCTTGTAGCCCGGCCAGACTTTGGCCCCCTTTGGCGCGCCCGAGCCGTAGATCCAGAACGCGATCAGCATGAGCGTATTGTTGATATGAACCATGAAGCTTGGAGGATACCAGACGGGAATGAAATCGGCCGCGCGGTATCCAAAGATCATCAGCAGCAACGCGGCAATCAGAACAACTGCCACCCCCCCCTTCCCGGCGGTGCCCATTGCCTCGCGCTGCGTGGGGAACAACCTTTTAAAATAATGTGCAAAAGTCCAAAGGATCAGACCGGCGATCAGGAGGGCCATGGGGTTACTCCGCTTTCAGGGCTGCGATTGCATCCCTTTTTGCCAGCGTTTCCCGTGCCGTGGCAACATGAAGATTTTCAACGATTCGCCCATCGACAACCGCCACGGCCTGACCTGAGGAAATTGCGGTTTCATAGGCTTCGATCTGTCGTTCCGCAAGATCCACTTCCGCGTCGCTCGGCGCAAAGGCGCTGTTGGCAATGTCAATCTGCGCGGGATGGATCAGTGTCTTGCCGTCAAAGCCCATATCGCGGCCCTGTTCGCATTCCGCGCGCAGACCCGCTTCATCCTTGAAAGCATTGTAGACACCGTCCACGATTGCGACACCATGCGCTTTTGCCGCCAGCAGGCAGAGACCAAGGCCGGTCATCAGCGGCAACCTGTCTGCGCGGAAGCGCGTACCCATGTCCTTGGCCAGGTCGTTCGTCCCCATGACCAGCCCGGTACAGCGCGGATGTGACGCGATATCACCGGCATTGATCATGCCCAGAGGCGTTTCCATCATCGCCCAGAGGGGCATTTTACCCGTGATTTCCGCCAGCGCATCCAAATGAGCCGGCGCGTCGACCTTGGGCAGCAAGACAGCATCCACCGCCATGCTGCAGGCTGTCTTCGCATCCTCCCTGCCCCAAGGAGTATCAAGCGCGTTGATGCGCACAATCTTCAACCGACCACCATAATCGCCCTGCTCGAGGGCATCGGCGAGGATCGCCCGCGCCGTAACCTTTTCATCCGGTGCAACAGCATCCTCAAGATCAAAAATGATCGCATCCACGGCCAGGTTTTTTGCTTTTTCCAACGCCCTTGGCTTGGAGCCGGGTATGTAGAGGACCGAACGCAGCGGGCGGCTGACGTGTTGCATGATGAAGCTCCACCAGATCTGACGCGCCGGCAAGGTTTCACACAACCCCAAGACCAGCACGATATAAAGTTGCGCGCACAGGTGCATTTTTTTAACGAAAGTTCAAGTCATTTTATGCCGCATCGCAGCAAAATTCAAATTCGACGTGTTCGCGCGCGCAGCGTTAACCATTATTTCAACCCCATGCGGGATGTTCGGTGCGTCCGGTATCAGACAAATGGCCAAAACGGCGAACGCGTCGGGATCACGAATTAGCTGGTGCTTGGGACGATCGGAAAACCGGGGCAGCCCGGTCATCGCCGAACAACCGGCGAGGCCAGATGACTGCGGGTGCGACCCTCGAGATAAGGCATGATGACATGAATCGTACCGTGAAAGCACTGCACCTGGGCGCCCTGACGCTAGCGGCGACCCTCTATATTATCGCCGCCAGCGACGCATCCGCTCAAAACGCTCGGAATTGCGGCCCGCGTCAGGCCGTGGTGGCGAAGCTTGCGGAAGGCTACGGCGAAACTCGCCAGTCCATGGGTCTTGGCGCGAACAACTCGGTTGTCGAAGTCTTTGCGTCCCAGGAAACCGGAACATGGACGATTACCGTGACGACGCTAAATGGGCTGACATGTCTTGTCGCCTCGGGGCAATCCTTTGAAACGCTTGCCGAAGCGCTGCCCCCCAAAAGCAAAGAGGACGCGTGACCGCAGGCGCATGCCCGGGCGCGCCACCGAATCCCGCCCCTACGTGAGACCGTCCCAAATCAACTTGACGCCGGTTGCGGTAAGCAAAACATAGGTAAGGGCAAAAAAAGCGCGCTCCGGGACGAGCCGGTGCGCCTTGACGCCAAGCCAGGCGCCGAGCACCGCAAATGGGGCGAGCACGACGTTGGCGATCACCGTTTGCATGGTGAACATGCCCAGAAAAGAATAGGGGATGAACTTGGCGATATTCACCACCCAGAAAACCAGCACTGTTGTTGCCTGATACTCTGTCTTGCCCGGCTTTTTCGACAGCAGGTAAATAGCCGCTGGCGGTCCGCCGGCATGGCTGACGAAGCTGGTAAAACCGGCAACCAGCCCCGCGCAGGCGCCGGCAAACGTCGAGAGCGGCCTTTGCGCGACGTGCACAAGCCCGTATCTCGTTGCGAGTTGCCACAAGACGAACCCCACCGATATGACACCGATCAAAACGCGAAACACGTCCGGTTCCGCGATCGTATAAAGCGCTGCCCCCAGAGCAACCCCGGGCACCGCGCCGGCAATCAGCAAAACCGCAGCCTGCGCATCCCACTTGCGCCAATAGGGCCGCAGTGTCGTCACATCGATGAGCATGAGCAGAGGCAGCATCACGCCCAGCGCCATCCCCGGTTCGATCACGAGCGCCAGCACACTGGCGGAAGCGAAAGCCGCCCCCGACCCGAAGCCGCCTTTTGATATTCCGGCAAAGACCACGGCCGGTCCGGCGATCAGAAAGAAAGTCGCATCAAGAGTCAGCATGCGAGCTTTTTTGACGTGCATGCGTTGCCTTGTCCACAGAGCATGCCGCAAGCGATGACATCCCGCCTCTTGCCGTTGCGAACTTGCGCAACCCCATTTCATTCGCTAGCACAAGCGAGACTTCAACCGCATGCGGAGCACTTTTTCATGGCAAGACCCAAAATCGCGCTGATCGGCGCTGGTCAAATCGGCGGCACGCTCGCTCACCTGGCAGCTCTCAAGGAACTTGGCGACGTCGTTCTGTTCGACATTGCCGAAGGTATCCCGGAAGGCAAGGCGCTGGATATCGCAGAAAGCGGTCCTTCCGCAAAGTTTGATGCCAGTCTTTCAGGAACCCAGGACTACAAGGACATTGCGGGCGCCGATGTTTGCATCGTTACCGCGGGCGTTGCGCGAAAGCCGGGAATGAGTCGCGACGACCTACTGGGCATCAACCTCAAGGTCATGAAGTCGGTGGGCGAAGGCATTGCAGCCCACGCACCGGACGCCTTCGTAATTTGCATCACCAATCCGCTGGACGCGATGGTGTGGGCCTTGCGCGAGTTTTCCGGCCTGCCCCACGAGAAGGTATGCGGCATGGCGGGCGTGCTCGATTCGGCGCGTTTCCGTCACTTCCTCGCGGAAGAATTCGACGTATCGATGAAGGATGTCACCGCCTTCGTTCTTGGCGGCCACGGCGACACGATGGTGCCGCTCGTGCGTTATTCGACAGTTGCCGGTATCCCTTTGCCGGATCTGGTAAAGATGGGTTGGACGACCCAGGAAAAACTCGACGCGATCGTGCAGCGCACGCGTGACGGCGGTGCGGAAATTGTTGGCTTGCTGAAAACCGGGTCGGCATTTTATGCACCGGCGACGTCTGCGATCGAAATGGCGGAAAGCTATCTGAAAGATCAGAAGCGCCTACTGCCCTGCGCGGCCTATGTGGACGGCGCCTATGGCCTAAAAGGCTTCTACGTCGGCGTGCCGACCGTGATCGGCGCCGGCGGCATAGAGCGGGTTGTTGAAATCGCGATGAACAAGGAAGAGCAGGCGATGTTCGACAACTCCGTCAATGCCGTGAAGGGGCTGGTCGAAGCCTGTCAGGGAATCGACAGCAGCCTGAAGTAAGCCCGTCACATCTGTCTATACAAAGAAAGCCCTGGCGTTGCCGGGGCTTTTTATTTGCCCGAGACCAAGATCCGGACACAGAGGCTTTGCCGTCGCGTTCGCGCTTGCACGAGAAACCATTTCCGGATTGGCATTTCCCGATTTTTTCGTATTGCTTTGCCATTTAGTGACCGTAAAACACATGGATGGCGCTTCGGGCCCGGCATGGCGGAGCCTTCCCAACGGCGCCTTTTCGTGGAGTGATTCTACAAATACAGGACAACACTTACGTCAATTTGCCATTCGTGATCACACGTTTTCTAAGCGTGATCACAAAATTGGATTTCGGTCGCAAAAATCGTCGTCTCCGTGAAAAACTGCTTTTCTCCTCGGATTGGGCCGTGCCTATAACACAGCAAACGCAGCCACACGGGACAGCAAAGATGAACATCCACGAATACCAAGCCAAAGCCCTTCTTCGCAGCTATGGCGCGCCGGTCTCCGACGGTCGCGTCGTGCTGAAGGCCGAGGACGCGAAAACCGCCGCGGGCGCGCTGGATGGCCCGATGTGGGTGGTAAAGGCACAGATTCACGCAGGTGGGCGCGGCAAGGGCAGCTTCAAGGAGGCTGATGCCGGCGACAAAGGGGGGGTGCGCCTGACCAAATCCGTCGAAGAGGCCGCTGAAGAGGCCAAGAAAATGCTCGGGCGCACGCTCGTGACGCATCAGACAGGTCCGGCGGGCAAACAGGTCAACCGCATTTACATCGAGGATGGCTCCGGCATCGAGACCGAGCTTTATCTCGCCCTGCTCGTGGATCGCCAGACCAGCCGTATCAGTTTCGTCTGTTCGACCGAAGGCGGCATGGACATCGAAGAGGTGGCCGCCTCCACACCGGAAAAAATCCTCAGCTTTTCGGTCGACCCGGCCACCGGCTACCAGCCTTTCCACGGGCGCCGCATCGCCTTTGCCCTCGGCCTCGAAGGCAAGCAGGTCAAGCAGTGCGTGGGATTGATGGGCACGCTCTACAAGATGTTCGTCGAAAAAGACATGGAGATGCTGGAGATCAATCCGCTGATCGTCACCGACACCGGCGAGTTGAAATGTCTTGACGCCAAGATGGGGTTCGACGGCAACGCGCTCTACCGGCACGCAGACATATCCGAGTTGCGCGACACCACGGAAGAAGACCCCAAGGAACTCGAAGCGTCCAAATACGATCTCAACTACATCGCGCTTGATGGCGAGATCGGTTGCATGGTGAACGGCGCGGGCCTCGCGATGGCCACGATGGACATCATCAAACTCTACGGAGCCGAACCTGCGAACTTCCTCGACGTGGGCGGCGGTGCGACCAAGGAGAAGGTCACGGAGGCCTTCAAGATCATCACCTCTGATCCGAACGTGAAAGGCATCCTGGTCAACATTTTCGGTGGAATCATGCGCTGCGACGTGATCGCCGAAGGCGTCGTCGCCGCTGTGAAGGAAGTCGGCCTCAAGGTGCCGCTGGTGGTGCGCCTCGAAGGCACCAACGTCCAGCAGGGCAAGGACATTATCAACAATTCGGACGTGGACGTGATCGCCGCGGACGACCTGAAGGATGGTGCCCAGAAAATCGTGAAGGCTGTCAAGGGCTGAACCGATGGTGCTGGTGACGAACCTCAGGGCATTCCTGCTCGCGGCAGTCCTTGCCGCGCCGATGCCGGGTGCCGCGCAGGCAAGTCACCAACACATCATCACGCAAGAGTGGAACGCTTTCACGCAATTCTGTGCGCCTTTTTTCAGAGACTTCGTGGCGGCAGGCAATGCGCTGCCACGCACCGGCGCGGGTGTTTCGTATTCCCGTCTGCCAGATGATGAAATGCTGGACTACGCGGTCGAAGACGGCGAACGTTTCCTTGGAGTATATTTCTGGACCGTTAACGGCCTGACCGATTTTCATTGTGATCTGCAATGGACCCCTGATGGCGGTGTCGGGGACTTCGAGGGCCTGAATTCCGCACTGCTGTCCGCGATCGATCAAACCCCGGAAGTGAGGGCTTCGGGCGGGCGCGTCGAGCACGTCGAGGTCCCTGGCTTCGCGCTTGAGGAATTGGGAGGCGACGACTGGGCGACCTATTCCTATCGCCTCGCCGGGGTATTTCCGGGCGAGACGACGATTTTCTTTGCCAGCGTCGCTGAAAACGGTTTTTTTCTCAGCGTGCACGCGCGTTTCGATGCGGAAATGACAGCGAAATGATCCGGGCGCTGCTCATATTGCTCGCACTCGCCGCTCCCGCTGCCGCGCAGACGCCCGTGGCGATCAGCGCGGCCAACGACCTGCGGGCCTGTCTGCTCGGTGCGCAAGGCTTTCGGGATGCGCCGCGACTGGCCCAGCTGCACCTCTCCATTGACCAGCTCAGAGGCAGCAGGTGGGGCACGTTGACGGAGATTTCGCCCGGCGTCTACCGCATGGGGCGGGCCGGCAGCGACCGCACGG
>JASFFN010000017.1:0-11454 GCA_050124275.1 Roseobacter sp.
ACTGACTATTTCAACGGATCGCCAGACCTTCAGCGCCGACAGGCGGGCGCTGACGGTGATCGACCGGGGTTTCGGGAATGTGCTGAACGGGCTGCAGTACAACGAAACGGCCAGCGCCCTTCTCGGTGACACGACAGTTATGTTTCCCTTGAAAGGGGCCGAAGAGCCGGTGGCGGCCTTTCGGGCGTGCCGTCCCCGCGCGGGCGCCTAACCTGTAAATCCGCTTTTCAGAATGACCGGTACGACGATGTCTTCTTCGTCGGTCAGATGCCTCTCCAGAAGCGCGGAGAAATGGCCAAGGCGTTCGGGAAAGTCGCCCGGTTTTCCGGTCTTGAGTACTTGGTTTGCGCGTTCTGCAAGCTCGTGCAGCAAACCGTCCATCGCTTCATGGTCCGTCTCGAGCAGGTCAAAGCCCCTGGAAATCCGGTTGTCGAGCCCGACAAGGTGCGGGAAATAGTGGTGATCTTCGATCTGGTGATGTCCGTGGAGTTCGTTCAGCAGCGTGCTTCCATACCGCGAGAGCCGGGGCGCATAGTCAGCGAAATCGATCCTCTTGTCCGAAAGCTTGCGTGCGTCATCGCGCAACCTTCCCGTCAACTCGCGGAACATCATGTGCCGCTGCATCCAGAACTGGACGAGACCCGCGAAATTCGGATGCTCGCGCCACATGTCCCGGGGAAAATCCTGGGCCAGCACGCGCAGCGCGTCCGGCAACCCGGTGCGTTTCTCAAGCGACAATGTGTCGGATTTGACGCCAGTCATCTGGTTGCTTCAGAAATCGAACAATTCATCCAGAAAGCCGCCGCGCTTCTTCTTTTTGTAGCCGCCACGGTACTCCCCGCGCTGTGGCACGGGCGCGGGAGGCGCCGACCGCTCAATGATTTTGTCCAGTTCTCCGCGATCCAGCCAGACACCACGGCACTCGGGGCAATAATCGATCTCCACGCCTTGGCGTTCCGCAATCACGAGTGTCGATCCATCAACCGGGCATTTCATCACAGTCTCCTTCTTTCGGCTTCTTTCTCCACATAAGGGCCGCATCCGGAAAGTCACCTGCCCAACCGCCGAAATTCGAACACTGCCCGTAACCAATTGTTAACGGCAATTAACCATGATGCAGATCGGGAGACGATTATGATGCGGTCTGTTGCATGCGCGCTGATTCTGGGTCTGGCCAGCGCATCGCCCGCGCAGGCCGGGGCATGGCTCCGCAGCGAGGGGACGGGCTTTGTCGCCACCTCCGTCGCGATGAACCGCTCCAAGGATCTCTCCACCAGCTACTATTCGGAATACGGATTGAGCGACACCATGACCTTGGGAACTGACATCTACTACGGCGTTGACCGGACCTTCTTCCAACAAGGATCGGGCATCCTGTTCCTGAGAATGCCTATCGGCCCGACAGACCAGACGCACAAGTTTGCGGCACATTTTGGTTTGGGCGCACGGTATCTTCTGGGATACTTCTATCCGGCGGCCGAAGTCGGGCTGTCGTGGGGGCGCGGGATCAAATGGGGTGAACGCTATGGCTGGGTGAACGTCGATACCAGCTATAACAAGCCATTGGACGACGAGCCGAAAGACCCTTACGGCTCGGGTTACAAGCCAAACGCCCGCGTCAAACTGGATGCCACCCTGGGCATGGGTATCACGGAAAACGGCAAAGCGATGATACAGATGTTCAATACCTTTGAAGACGGTGACACCTACACAACGCTGGCACCTTCCTTCGTATTCGCACCAGGCGGCGGGGACGTCTCGGTGCAGATCAGCGCCGAATTTCCCGTGCGGGGCGATGGCGAAACCTCGATCAAGATCGGGGTGTGGCGGACATTCTGACCCTGCGATCACGCCGTGAAGTCGGCACTATCGAGAATTTGCACGCCGTTGATGCGCCATCCCTGCTCGGTTTCCAGCATGCGGTAGTCAAGAATATGCGTCACGCCCTGCTGGTCGACGATCATGACCCGCTGCCAGTGCGCTCCGTCCTCGACGCGGTTCTCCAGATACCGCACCGTTCCCGGTCGCCACACCATCGGGTAGCCTTGCGTTACCATGCGCCCGAAGTTCTCGGGGGTTCGGAAATACCGCTTCAGAACCGGGCTTGCGAATTCCATCGCCTGAGCAAAATCATCGTCCTTGAAGGCTTCGAGTTGCCGGTCGATGACCGACTGCATTGCCTTGGGGTCCGCGGCGGCGCTGTTCACCGCGAGCATCGCGATCAGCAATCCGAAAAGCATTGCGCGCATGGGGGTCTCCTTTGCCTTGGTACGTCAAGGGTAAGGCGGATCCGCGACAGGGCAAGAATCAGGCGTCGGAAACCAGCGTCCCCGCGAGTGCGGCCTCGATCAGACTGACAGTTTCGTCGACGCCGTAAAGCGCGATGAACCCGCCAAATCGCGGCCCCTGAGAGGCCCCCAGAAGCACCTCGTAGAGTGCCGTGAACCAGCCTCGCAGAGGATCGAACCGCTCGCGGCCGCAGGCGTAGACGATCGACTGCAGCGCTTCGTCCTCGACCGGCCCGTCATAGGCCCGGAGCTGATCGCGCAGGTCTTCCAGCGCCTCGCGCTCCAGGTCGGTGGGCAGTCTGTAGACCTTCTGCGGCTTCACGAAGTCATTGTAGTAGCGCACGGCAAAGCCCGCCGCCGCGTCCATGTCCGGGTTTTTTTCCGGGCTGCTCTCAGGCGCATATCGCTGTATGAAGCCCCAAAGCTGTGACTTGTCTTCCGCTGATGACACGCTCGCGAGGTTCAGCAGCATCGAAAAAGGCACCAGCATGTTCGATGCGGGCACATCACCGCCGTGAATGTGCCAGACCGGATTATTCAATCGTTGAACTATATCCTGCCCGACGTAGGCGCGCAGTTGCTGGTGATACTCGTCAACGGCCTTCGGGATCACATCGAAATACATCCGTTTCGCCGTTTTCGGCTTTTGGTACATGAAATACGACAGGCTTTCGGTGCTGGCGTAGGTGAGCCATTCGTCGATGCTCACACCATTGCCCGATGACTTCGAAATCTTCTGCCCGTTTTCATCGAGGAATAGCTCGTATGTGAAATGCTCCGGCGGGCGCTGTCCGAGAATGCGGCAGATACTATCGTAGATCGGCGTGTTCGTGGAATGGTCCTTGCCGTACATCTCGAAATCGACACCGAGGGCCGCCCACCGCGCCCCGAAATCGGGTTTCCACTGCAGCTTCACGTTGCCGCCGGTCACCGGCAGGGTCATTTCGGTGCCATCCTCGTCATCGAAGGTGATCGTGCCGTCTTTTGCATTGACCTCCTTCATTGGCACATAGAGGACCCGCCCCGTCTCGGGATGGATCGGGAGAAAGATCGAATAGGTCTGCTGGCGTTCCTCGCGCAAAGATTTCAGCATCACCGCCATGATTTCATCGTACTTCGCGGCGGCGCGCAGCAGGATTTCGTCGAAACATCCCGTGCGGTAGAATTCGGTCGCCGAAATGAAATCGTACTTGAAGCCGAAAGTATCCAGAAAGCGCCGCAGCATGGCATTGTTGTGTGCGCCAAAGCTTTCGTATTCACCGAAGGGGTCCGGCACCGACGTCAGAGGTTGCTGGAGATACTGTTGCAGCTTTTCGGGATTGGGGACGTTGCCCGGCACCTTGCGCATGCCGTCAAGATCATCGGAAAAGCACACGAGCCTGGTCGGGATGTCGGATATTTCCTGAAACGCCCGCATGACCATCGTAGTGCGCGCGACTTCCCCGAAGGTGCCGATATGCGGCAGACCGGATGGGCCATAACCGGTCTCGAACAGGACATATCCCTTCTCCGGGGGCGCCTTTTCGTACCGTTTCAGCACACGCCGCGCCTCTTCGAAAGGCCATGCTTTGCTTGTCATTGCTGCGTCGCGTGTTTCGGACATGTCTCACCTATCTCAAATCTGCAGCGCTACCCGTGCAGAGTTCCGCTTGTCCCTATTGCCTTGTAAGAGTGGCGTCAATAATCTGGGCTCTGTAGCTGATTTTCCGAAAGCACCAAACCATTGCAAGATAGCTCCTCCATCACTTTTTCCGCGCAAGACTGCCTTCTGGCGCTTATGATCGCGGTCTCGGCCTCGGATGAAGACATGCGGACCGCCGAACTGGTCAAGATCGAAGCCGCCGTGCAGCTTTTGCCCATTTTTTCAAGCTACGATCCCGACAGGATCACGCATGTGACGCAAGTCGTTTTCGATCTTCTGGAACAGGAGGACGGCCTCGATGCGCTGTTCGGACTGATCCGCGAAAACCTGCCGGATCGCCTTTTCGAGACAGCCTACGCGCTGGCCTGCGATGTCGCCGCAGCAGATGGCACGCTGGGAGAAGCGGAACTCCGTCTGCTCGAGGAAATCCGGTACGAACTCGCGCTTGACCGCCTGCATGCTGCTGCGATCGAACGCGGCGCGCGCGCCCGGCATCTGACTTGAAAGCACGCGCTTCGGGCTAGAACATGTGACACATGTGACAATCGTCCGCTGATGAAAGTTTGACCGTGACCCTGAATCGCCGAACCTTCCTGACCGCTTCCGCCGCAATCGCCGGAATGCCGCGTCTGTGTCTCGCGGCGCCGACGGTGCTGCGCGCCGAGCGCGTGACAGCGCAAATCCTGCCCGAAGGCGATGGCACCACAAATCTGCTGGGATACAACGGATCCAGCCCGGGCCCCGAACTTCGCTTCCGGGAAGGCGAAACCCTCGACATCACCTTTGAAAACGCCATCGGCGAAGGCTCTGCCGTGCACTGGCACGGGATCCGAATCGACAACGCGATGGATGGCGTGCCCTACCTGACCCAACCCATGGTCGAAGACGGTGAGAGTTTCGACTATCGGTTCCGGCTGCCGGATGCGGGGACATACTGGTACCATTCGCACAACCGCTCATGGGAACAGGTGGCGCGCGGTTTGTACGGACCGCTCATCGTCGAAGAGGCGACCCCGCCTGTCGTCGATCACGACATCACGGTCATGGTCGATGACTGGCGGATCGAACGCTCAGGCGAGGTGATCGAGGATTTCGGAAACCGGCATGATTTCTCCCATGCAGGGCGTCTGGGAACCTACGCGCGCGTGCTGACCTCGGTCAGTGAAGTACGGCGTCATGACCGCGTGCGCCTCCGGCTGATCAATACCGCAACGGCGCGCATCTTTCCGCTGGACATCACCGGGATCGATGGAAAGGTCGTGGCGCTGGACGGGATGGCGCTCGCGACCCCGCAGGATCTGGCGCGCACGTTTCTCGCTCCGGCGCAGCGCATGGATATCATCGCGGACGTTACAGATACCGTGAAGTTCATCTTTCCGACCAGACAGGAGCCATACCAATTGGGCGAAATCGCCGTCGTTGGCACCAACAAAACACCGCCGAAAAGTGCCATTGGCGCATTACCCGGGGCAAGGCTGCCGCAGCTCGCCGAAACACCCGACCACGTCCTGACGCTCGCGATGCAGGGCGGTGCCATGGGCGGGGCACACGGCGGAGACGACATCTGGAGTTTCAACGGCGTCTCGGGCCTGACCGACGCGCCCTGGCAACGCTTTGCCCGGGGCGAAACCGCCCGTATCACCCTGAAAAACGAGACCGCCTTTCCGCACGGCATTCACCTGCATGGGCATCACTTCTTCGAAGTTCTGCCCGACGGATCGCTCGGCGCCTTCCGCGACACCACGCTGCTGCAGCGACAGGAAAGCCGCGATATTCTCTGTGTTTTCGACAATCCTGGCAAATGGCTCTTGCATTGCCACATGCTCGGCCATCAGGCATCGGGCATGAAAACCTGGGTCGAGGTTGTCTGACCGGCCCTTGCTGCAATAGAGAGCCACCCACTTGCACGGCCGGCACGTCTTCACCCTCGGTCCGGGTCAGAACCGGACCCTGAAAGCGATGCCCGCCAGAGGCGCTGTGTCGTAATCCTGACGGCTGATCTTCGACCCCGATGAATCCTCAAGCCGAAGCCTGCCGTTGAACTCGGCGCCGACAAAGGCGCTGAAGGCCATGCCCGGGTTGGGATCATACTGAAGGGACAGCACCACGGGGAGGCTTTTGTCTTCGCCGATCCCGTCGGGCGCCGGACCGTCATCGTCGAGGCGGAACCTCACGCTTTCCGAACGCGCTGAAAGCGAGATTTTCCAGGTGTCCGTCACGGCATAGCCCAGCGTCAGGCCGGGACCTCCGGTCGCACCAAGCCCCGACCCGGTCGTCAAGTTCCAACGCTCGTCGATGTCCCAGTCGATCAGCAGCGCGGGAAATACATCGGCGCCGCTGTCTTCGAGCTGACTGTAAACGCCGACCGCCGGACCGACGGTCAGGCTCTCAGTGAGCTGCCAGGAGACACCTGCGAAAACCCCGTATGTGAAGCTGTCGGATACATCCGCCCCCTTTTCATGGTCCCACCGCGCCTGCGGCGCCAGAAACACCGTCGCCGTCTCGGACACAGCGAAGCGGACCGGCGCCGAAATCCGATAGTCGCGAATGTTGCCCCAGGGGTCGCGGCCGGTCTTGTCGAAGTCATAATCGAAAAATCCGAAGCTCGCCGAAACCCCGGCCGAGTTCCCCGTTTCCGTGGTGTAGATGGCGCCCGCGCGCAGGAACGTCCGGCTGGCGCTGAATTCACCGCCGCCATCCAGATCGGTCTGCCCCTGAAAGACGGTGAAGCCATCGACTTGCGTGCTCCATCCGGTGCGCGGCTGGGCGAGCGCCGGCAAACTGCTCACCAGAATGAAACAGGAGACGAAAGCGCAAGTAGCCAGATTGTTTTTCACGGGAACACCCTTGTTGAGCGATTGTCGCCCTGAGCCTCGCAGTTAATGTGCGCCGGAACGGGTTCAACGTGACAAGGAGAACTGGCGTATCGCCTGTGTCCCCGAAAGCACAGCCGCCTGTGCGCGGGTAAACCCGCGCATTGCGCCTTTGCCTCGGAGGCGCAGTTCCCGTCTTGGCGTCCTGACGCTGTCTTCAGCCTTCCGCCGATCCGAAGGCATTGCCCCATCGCATGATCAGTTCGCGCTGCAAACGCCGGGCACGTACGGCGTAGCTGCGGCCTCCGGGCGGGCGTTCGCGCTCTTCACGGCTGAGCGTGGCGCGCGTCTCCTCGTCGGCCGCGAATATGGCAAAGACCAGTTCACGCCCTTGCGGCGATGTCACATAGCCCGCAAGGCCGGAGACGAAGTTCAGCGTCCCCGTCTTTGCCTGCGCCTTGATGGGATGGTCGTTGATGGTGCGGCCCTGCGAGTCCAGTAGTTTCACCGGCTTGAGCAACGGACGCAACTGAGCGGCGCGTCCCGCCGCGCCCAGCCCGCGCACCATGTCCTGTGCGGACACGCGGCTCGCGCTGCCAAGTCCTGAATGATCCGCGAAAGCCGGCGCTTTCATGCCCAGCGCGTCAACGGCCCATTTATTCATTTCAGCAGCCGACGCGGCAAGGCTGTCAACGCGGCCAACCCTTACATAGGTCGATGCCAGACCGACCATTTCCGCTGTCAGGTTGTTGGAATACTTGAGCATGTCCCTCAGGATACCGTCCAGCGGCTCACTCTGCACCTCGGCCAGGACCACGCCGTCCGGCGCCGTTGTCCGCAGTCGAGGGGACGCCAGAAGAAGACCATGGGACCGCGCCAGCGTGGCAAAGACCTCGCCCGCATAGAGCCCCGGGCGGCGGACCGGCAGCCAGCGCGCCCCTTCGCGTCCGAGAGCGCCGCTCGCAACCGTCCAGTTGTCGCGTCCATCCAGATCTTCGTATGTGTAAACCGGCGCACGGCGCTGCACGACTTTCATGCGGGCAATATTCACTTCCGGCCGGTAACGGCCGGCCCGCGCGTCCATCGTAACGGTATACTTGGCACCGGCCCGTCGCCATTCAAAATGCACGCGGTTGTAATTGAGCGCGATGCCAGCCACCGCCGCGCTATAGCCGACATGATCGGGCTGCTCCGGGTCGATGGCGCGGAGCGAAACAATCGGGCCCTCGTAGACGCGGAACGCACCCTTCACTTCGCGAATACCGGCTTTTTTCACTTGGCCCGCGAGTTCCGCGAGGGCGTTCGTGTCCGTGGTGGGATCGCATCCGCCGACCAGCACGAGATCCCCCTGCACCACCCCGTCGCGCACGCCGCCCGTCGCGACGACCTGTGTTTTGAAGCGATGCGCGGATCCGAGGGTGTCCAGAGCATAAAGGGCCGTTATCGCCTTGGTGGTGCTCGCGGGGGCAATCGGCGTCTCGGGGCCGCGTACTTCGATCAAATCCCCGCTGTCGGCATCCGATACCGCAAAAACCACCGCGCCGCTCAGGCTCGCTTTGTCGACCAGAGCCTCTGCGCCCGGCGGGGGGACCGGGCTGCGCCCCCGGGGTGGCCGTTCCGATATCAGCGGCGCTGCAGCCAGCCCGGGTGTCGCCGCCGTTGCCAGCAGCGCCTGCAGGAGGCGCCGTCGGGAAAAGATTATGCCATTGTCGTTCCGCATGAGTCGACTCTAGCCTCACCACCACGATTGAAACAACAGGACGAACAATCACGTTTTAGAGGAAATTCAAATCTGTGACTCATCGGACTCAGGCTTGCCAGCCCCCCTTCGCGCGGATCTCCGTCGAGGACTGCGCCACCATGGGCACATTCACGAAACACCACGCTGGCGGCTCAGCGCGCGCCAGCAGGTGAGAGGCGCCGGCCCCGACGCGCGCCCGCGCGAAGACGCGCGCGGTCGGGCTCATGCGGGCTGAAATACGCTGACCCGGACGCGCGAGAATGCCCAGAGGCACGGAACCCGCGATCTGCCGCCAATCCTGCCAGAGGTGAAACTGCGCCAGATTATCCGCCCCCATCAGCCAGACGAACCGCACCCCAGGATACAGCCTGCGCAGAGCCCGCAGCGTTTCGGCGGTGTAACGCGTACCAAGGCGCGCTTCGATGTCCGTCACAACGACCAAGGGATGCCGCATCATGGCTTTTGCCCGGCACATACGCTGCGCCAGCGGCGCGGGACCTTGGGTTTTGAGAGGGTTCCCTGGACTGACCAGCCACCAAACGCGGTCGAGGCCGAACCGCTTCAGCGCCTCGCGTGTTATGTGCGCATGACCCTGATGCGCCGGATCGAACGACCCGCCCAGAAGCCCGATCACCTCGCCGCGCCGTGCCATTGGAAATCCCTGCCGCACCGCCGTCTCCCGTCGTCACACCCGCATCGTTAGAGCGACAGAGCCGCACTCTTGTCAATGCCTGCCCGGGCTGTACCCCGACGGTTTCCGCGCGCAACAGGCATGCTACCGTCCCCGCCGGGTGCCGGGCAAGGCGCCGCACAACCGGCATCACCCGCCCGGCTTGAGGTTTAGCGCCGCCACCCGTTCCCTGGTGATCCAGGTGGTGATCACAGCAAAACGAAGAACCGCTGACCCCACGTTCGGGGCCGAAAAAGTCTCCGGTTTCCGTTTTTAATTGTTCGGTCCAGCGCTTTGATTGGCCGATGCGCACGTCGATACTGGTAGAACGACCGCTCTGCGGAGAGGCTGTGTGAAAAGTCGAAAATACTGTAATTTTGGCTGCGCTGATTGTACCGCGCCTCTAAAATCTTGTCTCCGCTCAATCAAAGAGCACGAAATTTCGGCGATATCGACCAATTTTGAACTGTGTGCAGAGTTTTCACACAGCCTCCGGACGGAGCTGCCGTTAAGGAAAACAAGTTAAGGGTCCGCTTTAAATATGACGACAGATGCGCAGTGCATTAGTGTCCGTGCATGAAGCCAAAGATTCTCACGACGCTACCAGACTATACCCGGTCTCTCTTTGTGCAGGACGCTATAGCTGGCTTGACGGTTGCGATGGTCGCATTGCCGCTCAGCCTGGCCATCGCGATTGCGTCCGGGGCCGAGCCGGCGAAAGGACTGGTAACTGCGATTGTCGCCGGTTTTCTGATTTCGCTTCTGGGTGGAAGCCGGGTGCAGATCGGCGGCCCAACAGGCGCCTTCATCGTCGTCGTTTTTGGCGTGATCGCACAGCACGGGTATGACGGATTGGTCATGGCGACCTTCATGGCGGGTCTGATCCTGCTTGTTGCCGGATACTTTCGGGCTGGCAGCCTCATTCGGCTCATTCCGGAGCCGGTGATCAATGGTTTTACCATCGGCATCGCCATCATCATTGCAACAAGCCAGCTCAAGGACCTTTTCGGGCTTTCGCAGTCCGAAAATCCAGCAGAATTTATCGCCAAGGTCGAAGTTCTCTGGGCTGCCCGTCCAACCTTTTCCATGGCGGCAGCGGTGATCGGCCTGTCTACAATGGTGCTGATCGTGCTGTTTCGCCGTGCTGCACCAAAACTGCCCGGATTGATCGTTGCAGTCGCGATCACGTCAGCACTCGTTGCGCTTGCTGATCTTCCGGTCGAAACTATCCAGTCGCGGTTTGGAGATTTGCCGAACACCCTGCCTTGGCCCGCGATGCCAGTCATCGACTTCGCCCGGATCGTCGAACTTCTGCCGTCGGCATTGATCATCGCGTTTCTGGCAGGTGTCGAATCCTTGCTCTCGGCAATGGTGGCCGACCGAATGATATCAGGGCGTCACCGCCCCAATGCCGAACTGCTGGCGCAAGGTGCTGCAAATATCGGATCATCACTCTTTGGAGGGATGCCTGCGACGGGCGCCATCGCACGCACGGCAACCAACATTCGCGCTGGCGGCAAAACGCCGGTGGCAGGGCTTGTCCATGCCGTGACAATTCTACTTGTTATGCTGGTCGCGTCGCGCCTTGTCGGGTACCTCGCCATGCCGGCACTGGCAGGTCTGCTGATCCTCACGGCATGGAACATGAGTGAGCCGCAGAAGTGGCGCAGCTATCTGAAAGAGCGAAAAACGGACATCTTTCTGCTTGTACTGACGATGGTCCTGACAGTCCTGGCCGACCTGACGGTCGCTATCGGTGTTGGGGTTGCCTTGGGTCTGGCCCTCCGTCTGCAACGTCGCAATATCCCCGCTTCTGAATGGTCAGAGCCGGAACGTTAACACAGTGACATCAGACTATCTGGCGTCTTAGAAGTCATTTGTGCGGTGCGCCGCATGAAGCACTTTGAGCTCGAAGCAGACTGCTGTGACCCACCATCGCATGTCCGCGCGGAAGACGGCCGCACGACAAGATCCGCATGCTCAAATATGCGCCGAAGTCCGGCAATTGAATATATTCAATTTCGAAGTGCGACGATTGAATTCATGGCCCGCGCCTCCCGAAGCGCCAGCGCGAGCATCTGCGATTGCACCCGCCCCGCAGCCCCTGTAATTGGAGCGGCAAAGCAGTGATCCAGAGACGGAGTTCCCCATGGCCGCCTACCAGTATGTCTACCACATGTCCGGTGTTTCCAAGACCTATCCGGGCGGCAAGAAGTGCTTTGAGAACATCAACCTCAACTTCCTGCCCGGCGTGAAGATCGGCGTCGTCGGCGTCAACGGCGCGGGCAAGTCCACGCTGA
>JASFFN010000018.1:0-11429 GCA_050124275.1 Roseobacter sp.
ACTATCTCCCCACGCGCGTGGTGCCGAATGCCGAATTCGAGAAAACACTCGACACCAATGACGAGTGGATCCGAGCGCGATCCGGTATCGAGCGACGCCACTTCGCCGCAGAAGGCGAGACCACCTCTTCGATGGCGGCTGCCGCCGCAAGAAAGGCGCTGGATCAGGCGGGCCTTACCGCAAAGGACATCGACGCCATCATTGTCGCGACGTCGACGGCAGACCTCACGTTTCCCTCGGCAGCCACGATGGTGCAGGCGGAACTGGGCATGACCAACGGTTTTGCGTTTGACGTTCAGGCCGTTTGCGCAGGGTTTATCTTTGCCGTTGCCAACGCCAACGCGCTGATCCTGTCGGGCCAGGTAAAGCGGGTGCTGGTCATTGGCGCGGAAACCTTCAGCCGGATCATGGACTGGACGGATCGGGCGACCTGTGTGCTGTTCGGCGATGGCGCGGGCGCCTTGCTCCTCGAAGCGCAGGAAGGCACAGGCACGTCCATGGATCGCGGCATACTGGCCACTGATCTGCATTCAGATGGCCGGCACAAGGATCTGCTCTATGTCGACGGTGGTGTGTCCACGGGCACAACCGGATATCTGCGCATGCAAGGCAATCAGGTCTTCCGGCATGCCGTCGAAAAACTCGCTGCAACCGCCTTGGCGGCTCTCGACAAGGCCGGCGTCAGCGCGACAGATATAGATTGGGTGGTCCCGCATCAGGCCAACATACGGATCATTCAGGGGACCGCCAGAAAACTGGGCTTGCCCATGGAAAACGTCGTGGTGACGGTTCAGGATCACGGCAACACCTCGGCCGCATCGATACCGCTCGCCCTGTCGGTTGCATGTGAAAATGGCCAGATCAGGAAAGGCGACCTGATCGTCACGGAGGCGATCGGCGGCGGACTGGCCTGGGGCGCCGTCGTCCTGCGCTGGTAGCCGGGTAAATTCCGCTCATGCGGATATCCTTAAGGCATTGATATTGACTCGGAAAAAGCCATAGCCCTATTGTCGTTGCAAAAGAGGGGGATAGACATGGCTGACAAGACTCTGACGCGGATGGATCTGAGCGAAGCGGTTTTTCGCGAAGTTGGCCTGTCGCGCAACGAAAGCGCGCAACTCGTGGAATCGGTTCTGGACCATCTTTCCGATGCGCTTGTGCGCGGCGAACAGGTCAAAATATCTTCCTTTGGCACATTTTCGGTCCGTGACAAATCGGCCCGCATCGGTCGGAATCCCAAGACAGGTGAGGAAGTTCCGATCAACCCACGCCGCGTTCTCACTTTCAGGCCGTCACACCTCATGAAAGAGCGTGTCGCCGAAGGTAACAAGTCCTGAACTGATGCCAAAGTCGCCTGACGCTTTTCGCACCATTTCGGAAGTCGCGGACTGGCTTGGCGTGCAGGCGCACGTGCTTCGCTTTTGGGAAAGCAAGTTCAGCCAGGTCAAACCCATCAAACGGGCGGGCGGGCGGCGCTATTACAGACCGGCCGACATGCTTCTGCTTGGCGGGCTGAAAAAGATCCTGCATGAAGACGGGTTGACGATAAAAGGCGCGCAAAAGCTGTTGCGCGAAAAAGGGGTCAGCTTTGTCGCCGAGCAATCGCAACCCCTGGACGATCTGACATCCGCTGTCATCGAGGGGACTTCTGCCGAGGTCGAGGACATTTCCGCGCCTGAAGACGCGGAGTTCGTCGACGCGGTGGAAACTGAAGAGCAGGTCGCCGCCTCTGACGCCGAGTTGAACGCGCCGCTCGACGCGGAAGCGGAAGACGCGCTTCCGGATCGGGACGAGGTTCTCGACGAACCTTTACTGGCACAGTCCGGTGAAAATGATGATGTCGAGGAGGCAGTGCAAGCATCGGCTGAAACCGCAGAGCACGCAGAGGAGACAGGTACCCAGCCTGCAGCGGAAGAGGAATTGGCCCAAACTGACGGGAAAGACAGCCAAGCCGGCGCGGAAGAGGCCATGCCCCAGTTCCGTGCGCGTCCACGCGAACGGACCGACCGGGAGGCCGCAGCGCCCCCGCACGCCGATGATGCCGCGGCGCAAACGGCCGGCACACCGGAAACAGAGACCACCGATGCAGACGAACCCGCGATCGAAACAATACTGAAACCGCGCATCATCGATCTGCCGCCCCTGCCCGCGCCTGAGGAAATCGATGTATCCCCGTCTGCTTTGTCTGCCCTGGCCGGGCTGCGCCGCCTGACGGCGCAGGAAGCACGGGAAATAAAACCGCTGCTGGCGAGACTGACGCGACTGCATGCCAGCATGGCACGCCCGCGCACAGACATCGGTAAAGACTGATCGCGTGATATTTCTTCCTTGCCACGACGCCAAGATCGGGTATGAAGCGGGTCAAGTCGGGCTATGGCGCAGCCTGGTAGCGCGTCCGTCTGGGGGACGGAAGGTCGCAGGTTCAAGTCCTGCTAGCCCGACCAAAAAGGACATCGAAATTACCCGCTTCAGGAAAATGCGGGTCTTTGTTTTGTCGGAGGTGACAGGATGAGCGGTGTGCTGCCTAACCAGACCATCCGACAGTTGATCGCCGACAACCGGATTGCCGCAACCCGACCGGTGCAAAAAGAGCAGGTACAGCCGGCCAGCCTCGATTTGCGCCTGGGCGGCGCCGCCTTTCGCGTGCGTGCGTCCTTCCTGGCCGGGCGGAACGCCCGGGTCTCGGACCGCCTGACGGAATTCGAAATGCATCAGGTGGATCTGCGTGACGGGGCCGTGCTGGAGAAGGGGTGTGTCTACGTCGTGCCCCTGATGGAATCGCTTGCCCTGCCCGAAACCGTTCACGCCGTCGCAAATGCGAAAAGCTCGACCGGCAGGCTCGATTTGCTGACCCGCACCATCACCGACGGTGGCACGGAATTCGACCGCGTCGGCGCGGGATATCACGGCCCGCTCTATGCCGAGATCTGTCCCCGCTCCTTCTCGGTGCTGGTCCGCCCGGGCATGCGGCTCAACCAGATCAGGTTTTGCGACGGACACGCCGTTTTGTCGGACACGGAACTGGCTGCCCTGCACAAACAAACACCCCTCGTCGATGGCAAGGCGATGATCGACGACGGCCTTGCATTTTCGGTGGATCTGCGCCTGAAGGATACGACCCTTGTAGGCTATCGGGCCAAACCGCACACGGGCGTGATCGATCTCGACCAGATCGGGCGATACGCCATCACCGACTACTGGGAGGAAGTGCATGCCGAAGACGGCAAGATCATCCTCGATCCGGGCGCGTTCTACATTCTTGTAAGCCGCGAGGCCGTAACGATCCCGCCCGAGTACGCCGCCGAAATGGCCCCCTATCTCGCGATGGTCGGCGAATTCCGCGTGCATTACGCCGGTTTCTTCGACCCCGGGTTCGGCTATGCCGAAGCGGGGGGAGCGGGATCACGCGGTGTTCTGGAAGTACGCTGCCATGAAGCCCCTTTTGTGTTGGAGCATGGCCAGACCGTCGGTCGTCTGATCTATGAGCGCATGGCAGAGGTTCCGACCGAGCTCTACGGAGCGGCACTTTCGTCAAACTATCAGGGCCAGGGCTTGAAACTGTCCAAACACTTCAAGATGCCGGGTTGAGCCCCTCAGAACCGGGTCAGACGCCGCATCATGCGCACCGATTGCTTTGTGCGCTTCATCGCCGCTTTCTGTTCTTCCGTTGGTTTGCGCCCGTCTTCTGGTCCTGACGCCATGTCGATGCCTGCATTGATCCCCTTGTTGATCAACTGCCGGACAATCATGTTAATCAATCTGTTCATCCTGCTCGCCTCGTTTCGGACTTTCAAAGACACAGTATAGCCCGAAATATGGCATTTTTGCGGGTGCTTTTCAGTCTTCGAAAAGTTCGCTCTGCCCTTCCGCGCTTTCGTCTTCATCTTCGTCCGACGTCAGGTCCAGAGCACCGGGCGGGGGCCGGTTTTCCAGCAAGCCCGCCGCGCGCAGTTCCTTCAGTCCGGGCAGGTCGCGGGCGCTCTCCAGACCGAAATGGTCGAGAAATTCACTGGTCACCACAAAGGTCACGGGGCGGCCCGGTGTCATCTTGCGTCGACCAAAGCGGATCCACTCCATCTCGAGCAACTGGTCGACGGTGCCGCGCGAGACCGCAACGCCGCGAATCTCCTCGATTTCCGCACGCGTCACGGGTTGGTGGTAGGCGATGATCGCCAGCGTCTCGATCGCGGCACGGCTGAGTTTGCGCGTCTCCACCGTCTCGCGCTGCATCAGAAAGCCCAGATCCGGCGCGGTGCGCATCGCCCAGGCGTCGTCGATCCTGCAAAGCTGCACGCCGCGCCCTTCATAGCGTTTGCGCAGATGCACCAGCGCTTCCGCCGGGTCGGATCCGTGCGGCATCCGGGCGCTCAGTTCCCTGACGCTGACCGGCTCGGCTGTCGCAAAGAGAATGGCCTCGACCATGCGCTCCTGTTCGCCCATGGGCGGCGCCTCGAAAAGGCTTTTGGCGTCCTCTTCGCTCTCCTGCTCTTGCGGCGTCGCGTTGTCGCTCACGGATGACGGTCCTTTTTGCGCAACTGGATCGGCGCGAATGTCTCGGCCTGACGTATCTCCAACTGACCCTCTTTCACAAGCTCCAAAGAGGCGGCAAAAGTAGCGGCCGTGGCGGATCGCCGGCGCGCGGGGTCAAGCTCCCATCCTTCGGGCAGATAGCTGGCGATATCGGTCCAGTCGCCGGCATAGCCGATCAGACCGCGCATCCTGTCCAGCGCCTGCTCCATGGTGAAAACCGCGTCGCGGTCCATCACATAGGGGCGAAACTCGTCCCGCGTGCGAATCCGCGCGTACCCTTGCATCAGGTCCAGCAGTGTCGCGGTGTACCGGATCTTGCGGACACGAGTGACCTCATGGATCCGTCCCCGCGCAAAAAAGTCCCGCCCGAGCCGATCGCGCCCCATCAGACGCGCCGCCGCATCGCGCATGGCCTGCAGACGTTCCAGCTGAAAGGCAAGATGCGCCGCGAGTTCCTCGCCGCTTGGCCCTTCGTCCTGGGGGTCCGGCGGCAACAGCAGCCGCGATTTGAGAAAGGCGAGCCACGCGGCCATCACCAGATAATCCGCCGCAAGTTCGAGCCTCAGAACCTTGGCGCGCTCGACGAAGGCCAGATACTGCTGCGCAAGCGCCAGCACCGAAATCCTGCGCAAGTCCACCTTTTGCGTGCGCGACAGCGTCAGCAGCACGTCAAGCGGCCCCTCGAACCCGTCCACATCCACGATCAGAGCCTCTGCCGCCATGCGGTCCGCGACCGACAGCGTGTCTTCTTCGAAAGGTATTTCAGCCATGCGCTTTCGCGACTTTCACGTCTGGGTCAATAACGTCTCAAGCTGAGCGTGCAGGTCAGTAATGTCAATATCGTCAGGCGTTTTCCGCGCCTCCAGCGCGCGTATCGCGCGGGCCTGCGCGGCTGCCGTCATCTCGCCCGCCGCCTCCGCAACCTCGCGGCGCGCCGCCAGCGTGCCGTTGCAATGCAGGATGACATCGCACCCGGCATCCAGTGCCGCGCGGGTGATCTCGGAGAGCGAGCCTTTCAGCGCCTTCATGGAGATGTCGTCGGTCATCACGAGATTGTCGAAACCGATCTCCTCACGCACCACCTGCATCATCTTGCGCGACAACGTCGCAGGTTTGTCGTCAAGCGCTTCATAGACCAGATGCGCTGTCATCCCCATGGGCAGATCATTGAGCGCCCTGAACGGCGCAAAATCGTGGCGTGCCAGGTCTTCGGCGCTGGCTGACACGACGGGCAGGTCGAAGTGGCTGTCCATCGTCGCGCGCCCATGGCCCGGTATGTGTTTGAGAACCGGAAGCACGCCGCCGTCGAGCAGCCCGTCCGCCACTGCCCGTCCCAGACGGAGCACCGCATCAGCGGTTTCTCCGTAACACCGGTTGCGCAGGAATTCATGCGTCTCGGCGGACGCCACATCAACCATCGGCGCGCAATTGCTGTCTATCCCCAAAGCGTGGAGTTCTGCCGCGATAATCCGGTAGCGCAGATACATGGCCTGTTCGGCGTTGTCGCCCGCGGCGGCGACGAAATCGAGCGGCGGCGACCACTCTCTCCAGATTGGTCCACGCAGCCGCTGAACCCGCCCGCCCTCCTGATCTATCGTGATCGGCGCCTGCCGCCCGACACAGTCCCGCATTTCGGCGCAGAGTGCGCGCACCTGATCGGGGGTTTCGATGTTCCGGGCGAACAGGATGAAGCCAAACGGGTTCGCCGAGCGGAAAAACTGCTTTTCTTCAGCAGAAAGAACAAGGCCGTCGGCATCCAGAATAGTGGCCCCGAAATGCGCCACCGCCTACCGGACCTGTACCGGAATACACTCGACGCCTTCGGCGCTCAGTGCCGAACAGAAACGCCGCGCATCGCTCAGATCGACAAATCCCATGGCCCGCAGGCGATAGAAGGTACGGCCACCTGACCGGGCTTCCTGAACCACGCGGGATTTGCCGCGCAGTATGCCTCCGAAACGCTCCTGCATGAGCATCCATTCCGACCGGGCGATTTCGGGACTTTCGTAGGCGCCCAGTTGTGCGAGCCTTGTACCGGACGGGATTGCGGACGCGTCGATTTCAGGAGAGGCCTGCGGTTCGCTATAAGATACAGGCTGCGCGATCAGTGCGCTGTCCCGAGGCCGGACCCTGGGGCGAATGGACTGCTTGACTCCGGGGGATGAAATCAAAGAAGAACTCGCGTCCGTGCGCGCTACGGCAGGCTGTGCAATGGGCACATCTGCGGCGCGGGCAGCCGCAGGCCTGGCTTCGACCACCTTGGCGCCGTCAACCCGAACCATGGGCGCGCGCGTGGCGGCGGGATCGGTTTCAGCCATCAGCGCGGCCACTACCTGATCGATTTCACCTTGCCTCAACTGTTCCTGCAGGTCTTCACCTGCGGCCTCTTCCGCCGCTTCCGGGGCACTTGGCTCAACGCTTGTTTCCTGCGCCGGCAACGGCGCGGCAGAACCAGCGGCTGCACCGGAGGGCTGCACGGGCTGATCCTCGCTCGACAACGCCACGGCGGTCGGTGCCAGCCTGACTTCGTTGACGGGGCCCGCGGCCTCGCCATGTGCCGCGATTTCGTTGACGGCCAGCCCCTGGTGTTCGGCCAGCTGCCCGCCCGGGTCTTCGGGGCGCACGCGCATATCACCTTCCACCGCCCTCACAACGGGAATGCCGGTGACATCGCGCACCATCAGCTTGTAGCCCCAGATTCCGATGCCCGCGATCAGCGCCATCGAGACCGCTGCGGCCGCCACGTTCGTCAATGCGACCAAAGTATTCGACGCGGTCGTTTCGGGTTCCAGCCCGGCCGCTACATGCGAATTAGCGCCCACCTCATGGGCGTAGTCATGATTTGCCATAATGCCTCACCGCCATCGGGGTGCTTCGCCCTTCTGGTCTGTCTTTTGCGTACCTGCTCGGGCGCTGGCTGCGAATTTGCTACCGCATTTCCTGCGCCGGTGTGACGCCAAGAATACCAAGACCCGCCGCAATTACAACGCTCACGGCGCGCGCCAGTGCGATTTTCGATTGTGTGACTTTTGGATCATCCTGAACAAACCGGATCGATGGCACCTCGTTGCCCTTGTTCCAGAGCGCGTGGAAAGTGCCTGCGAGTTCGTAGAGGTAGAACGCCACGCGATGCGGTTCATTCGTGCGCGCGGCCGTTTCGACCAGCCGTGGCCATTCCGCAAGCTTGGCGATCAGCCCCAGTTCGGCCTCGTGATCCAGAAGCCCGAAATCGGCACTCCGCAGCGTTGCGTCATCCGTCGCAACGCCGGCTTCCTGCGCCTTGCGCATGACCGATGCCACGCGTGCGTGGGCATATTGCACGTAAAACACGGGATTTTCGCGGCTTTGCTCCAGCACTTTGTCAAAGTCGAAGTCGAGCATGGCGTCGTTCTTGCGTGTGAGCATCACGAAACGCGTCACATCCGGGCCCACCTGGTCGACAACGTCGCGCAGGGTCACGAAAGTCCCCGCCCGCTTTGACATCTTGAAAGGTTCTCCGTTCTTGTAGAGCTTTACCAGTTGCGTCAGCTTTATATCCAGCGGAACCCGCCCGTCGGACAGCGCCGACACCGCGGCTTTCATGCGCTTTACGTAGCCGCCATGATCCGCACCGAAGACATCGATCAGCGCATCAAAGCCGCGCTGCACCTTGTCGTAGTGATAGGCGATATCCGGCGCAAAATAGGTCCAGCTGCCATCCGATTTCATGACCGGGCGATCCACGTCGTCCCCATGGGCGGTGGACTTGAACAATGTTTGCTCGCGCGGCTCCCAGTCATCGGGTTTCTTGCCCTTGGGCGGCTCCAGCACACCTTCGTAGATCAGCCCCTTGCCTTTCAGGTCCTCGATCGCCGCCTCGATCCGTCCGGTGCCGTAGAGGGACTTCTCGGAAAAAAACACATCCATCTCGACGCCGAGCGTTTTGAGATCGTCGCGGATCAGGTCCATCATCGCGTCGGTGGCGAAGGTTCTGACATCTTCCAGCCAGACCTCTTCGGGCTGGTTGAGATAGGCATCCCCCTTCAATTCCTTCAACTTCTGACCGACGGGGATCAGATAATCCCCCGGGTAGGTGCCGTCCGGAAAGGCCACCGCCTGCCCGTGTGCCTCCAGATAGCGCAGATAGACCGACCGTGCGAGCACATCGACCTGTGCGCCGCCGTCATTGATGTAGTACTCCCGCGTCACGTCATACCCGGCAAAATCGAGCAAAGACGCCAGCGCATCGCCGAAAACCGCGCCGCGCGTGTGCCCCACGTGCAAAGGTCCGGTGGGGTTGGCTGAAACGTACTCCACGTTCACCCGACACCCTGCCCCGATATCGGCGCGCCCATAGTCCGCGCCGGCTTCGAGAATACTTCCGAGCAACTGGCGCCAGGCAGCGCTCGCCAGGGTCATGTTGATGAAACCCGGCCCGGCGACGGTTGCCGAGGAAATGCGCGGATCGGCGGCAAGCTTTGCGGCCAGCGCGTCGGCGATGTCGCGCGGCTTCATCCCCGCTGGCTTGGCCAATACCATCGCCGCATTCGTGGCCATGTCGCCATGCGCCGGATCGCGCGGCGGCTCTACCGTCACGGCAGCAAGGCTGCCGCCTGTCAATTCGGCCACGGACCGCCCGCCCAGCAAGGTGTCAGCCCCCTCGCTAACAGACTGAAGCACGAGTTCGCGGATATCGGCAAAAAGGTTCATGGGCTGATCCTGTGTCAGAGAACAGAGGCGGTTTATCATGCCCGAAGACCGGGTCAACCTGACGTGACAGCCCCGCGGGGCCTTATTGCGCTGCCTCCGCCTCTCCAAGGATCAACCGCGCGTGTTCCTGCAACGCGAAACGGTCGGTCATTCCGGCAATATAGTCCGAAACGATACGGGCCAGCTCTGTTTCGGATTGCGCCGCCTCCACATCCTTGCGCCATTGCTTGGGCAAGTGCTCGGGATGATCCATGAAATAGGGAAACAGATCCTCGATGACACAGGTGACCCTCGCGCGCATCTCGACGACCGAAGGCGCACGGTACATCCGGTCGAACAGGAAGGACCGGATCACCTTCAGATCGTCGAACACATCTTCGGAAAACCGGATGATCCCGCGTTTTGCCATGCGGATGTCGTCAACTGAGCGCGGGTTGAGTTCGGCAAGGCGGATCTGACCGAGGCGGATGACATCCTCGACCAGAATACCGAAGAAGCGCCGCAGTGCCTCGTGCCGCCGGCGGTAATAGTTGAGGCCCGGATAGAGCCCGTCGACCTCGGCAAAACAGGCGTTCAGGATCGGCAGTTCCGCGAGTTCATCGGTCGAAAAGAGTTCGGCGCGCAATCCGTCGTGCAGATCGTGATGATTATAGGCAACGTCATCCGCAATCGCCGCGACCTGCGCTTCGGCGCTGGCATAGGTATCAAGCTCCAGATCGACCTCTGCATTGCAGGCGGCCAGCGCCCAGGGAATTTGCCCCGTGACCGGGCCGTTGTGTTTGGCGATGCCCTCGAGGGTTTCCCAGGTGAGATTGAGGCCGTCGAACTCCGCGTAGTGACGCTCCAGATGAGTGACGATCCGGATCGTTTGCGCGTTGTGATCAAAACCGCCATAAGGCGCCATCATCGCCGACAGTGCATCCTCGCCGGTGTGGCCGAAGGGTGTGTGCCCGAGGTCATGGGCCAGCGCGACGGCCTCGGTCAGTTCCGGGTTCAGCCTAAGGGCCCCTGCAATCGTCCGGGCGACCTGCGCGACCTCAATCGAATGGGTCAGGCGCGTGCGGTAGTAGTCTCCCTCATGTTCGATGAACACCTGGGTCTTGTGCTTGAGGCGGCGAAAGGCGCTGGCATGGATGATCCGGTCCCGGTCGCGCTGAAAACAGGTTCGAAAGGTACTCTCCGGCTCTTTGATGCGCCGCCCGCGCACATGCGTTGGATCAGAAGCATAGGGTGCAGTCATCACGCCGGTCCTTGTCGCCTGAACTGAGAGTTTCTATATTGCATGCGACAGGTTAATGAAACCGCATGACGGAGTCCGGCAATGCAACTTCCACCCAAAGTCACCCCGCGCGCTTTCGAACGTCTCGCCGAAATTGGCGCGGCGGGACAGGGCAAGGCTTTGCGGATCGCGGTCGAAGGCGGCGGTTGTTCCGGTTTTCAGTATGAGATCGACCTGGATGAGCCGCGGGACGACGACCTTGTCCTTGAAGGCGCGGGCGAAAAGGTCGTGGTCGATGCCATCTCCCTGCCCTTTCTGAGCGACGCGGTCATCGACTTCACCGAAGAACTGATCGGGGCACGGTTCGTCATCAACAACCCGAATGCCACCAGTTCATGCGGGTGCGGAACCTCTTTTTCGATGTAACTTTAACGTCGCTCGACAGGTTTCTGTTATAAAAGAGTTAAGTTCGGGAAAACCCTGCGAAGAACTGTCCGAAGTGAGCGCAGGACTGCGCAGCGGACGCAAGGATGTGGTTCTGTTCCTGCGGCAATGACTTTTCCAGTATCACCCGCATCTGGGACCAGTCGCTACTGCGCCCGCTTCCCAGTTGGTACATGACTTTTGAAATTGCCCGCAGCGGCCCGCGGTCCGCTCCGTATCGACGTATCTCGATACCTCCCCCATTCGGCTGACCGGGGAACCCTGTCAAGCCTGCAAGCTGAGCCCACCAGCTTGCCACCAGGTATTCATGATAAGCGTCTTGCGATGGCCCGTCCACGACCGGTGACACGACGAACCGTTCCAATTCACGCACCAGCCAGTCTTCCCAGATGCCGCTTGGCGTTTCCCCGGCAAACCTGAGTGCAACACATACTTCTGAGAGAAGGTCGATGTCCTGATCGAGATAGGCCAGAACACCGGCAAATTCGAGACTGGTAACCGCCCGTTCGGGCAAGGTTATTTTTCGCGCGCCATAGTCAGAGAGGTA
>JASFFN010000019.1:0-11123 GCA_050124275.1 Roseobacter sp.
GTCACCGCGGTAGTCGTAAAATCCGCGCTGCGTCTTGCGGCCAAGCCACCCGGCCTCGACGTATTTGGTCAGAAGCGGGCAGGGACGGTACTTGGTGTCGGCCAGCCCGTCGTGCAACACATTCATGATCGCGAGGCACGTATCGAGGCCGATGAAATCGGCGAGTTCGAGCGGCCCCATCGGGTGGTTCGCTCCGAGTTTCATCGAGCTGTCGATCGATTGCACGTTTCCGACACCTTCATAGAGCGTATAAACCGCCTCGTTGATCATGGGCATCAGGATGCGGTTGACGATGAAGCCGGGAAAATCCTCGGCCGATGCAGCCGTTTTGTTCAGTCGGTCGACGACGCCCTTGCAGGCCTGAAACGTCTGCTCATCCGTGGCGATACCGCGAATGAGCTCGACAAGCTGCATCACGGGCACCGGGTTCATGAAATGAAAGCCCATGAACTTTTCCGGACGATCCGTGCGGCTGGCCAGACGGGTGATCGAAATCGAGGATGTATTCGACGTCAGGATCGTATCGGGCTTCAGGTGCGGTATCAGGTCTTCGAAAATTGCCTGTTTGACGGTTTCACGTTCCGTGGCGGCCTCTATGATGAGATCGGATTGCCCGAGTTCCGGCAATGTCCGCGTCGTCCTGATACGTGCGAGAGCATTGTCCTTGTCGGCTTCGGAAATCTTGCCGCGGGCAACCTGGCGTTCCATGTTCTTGTCCATCGTTGCCATGGCGGCCTGCAACGCATCGTCGCTCACATCGTTCAACATGACATTGTAGTCCGCGAGGGCCATCACATGCGCAATGCCATTGCCCATCTGCCCTGCGCCCACAATTCCGATCGTCTTGATATTCATCGGCAGACCCCTTGTTTCCCGCGCACTGTAAGACCGGGCGGGCAGCAGCCGCAAGGGTGTGCGACGATGGGTCCGACGAAACCCGGTGCCTTTAACGGAATATAAGGCTTCCTCCCGCATTGTCGTCGTGGGTGAAAAAAAAAGGGTGGGTTTATGACCTATGATGTACTCGGGGCGGGGGCCCTGAACTACACGCCATGTCGTTACGGCAATTCCCGGGTGCTGTTCCGGGGGCCGCAGCGCAGGCTGGATGCGCCGTTCGTTGCTTTTCTGGGTGGCACGGAAACATATGGCAAATTCATAAAGGCGCCGTTTCCGGCGCTTGTGGAAAGCAGTATCGGCGTCAATTGCGTGAACTTTGGCATCGCGAACGCCGGGGTGGACGTTTTTCTGAACGAGGGAGCGTTGGCGGACGCTGCACGGGGATCAACGGCAAACGTGCTTCAGATCGTGGGCGCACAGAATTTGTCGAACCGGTTTTACACGGTTCATCCGCGCCGCAACGATCGCTTTGTGAAAGCATCGGCGCTGCTGACGTCCATCTATCCTGAAGTTGACTTCTCGGAATTTCACTTCACGCGTCACATGCTCGGCGCGCTCTACAGAACCTCTCCGGCAAGGTTTGCCGTCGTGCGCGGCGAATTACAGTTTGCGTGGATGGCGCGCATGCAGTTGCTTCTGAAGCGCATTGGGCGCGAGACGTTGTTGCTCTGGTTTGCCGATCATGCGCCATCGGAGGAACAGGCCCACGAGGTATGTCCTGACATGTGCTCGGATCCCCTGTTTGTCACCCGGAAAATGATCGATGAACTCAGGGGCCATCTTGCAGGCTATGTCGAGGTTACGGCATCGAAAAAGGCCCTGAAAGCCGGTACCGAAGGCATGGTTTTCAGTGAGCTGGAAACGCCGGTTGCGCGAAAACTGCTGGGTCCGACAGCGCATGGCGAAGCAGCGCAGGCAATCAGCAAGGCTCTTGGTCACTACTTGTAAAATGTAAAAAAGGCTGCAAGCGACCGCCTGCAGCCTGTGAACATGATCGCTTAACGCTTAATCCAGTTTTTCCAGCAGTTCGGGAACGGCGCTGAACAGGTCAGCCACGAGCCCGTAGTCAGCAACCTGGAAGATCGGCGCTTCCTCGTCCTTGTTGATGGCGACGATGATCTTGCTGTCCTTCATCCCGGCAAGGTGTTGGATCGCGCCCGAAATGCCGACCGCGACGTAGAGGTTCGGCGCCACGACCTTTCCGGTCTGGCCAACCTGCCAGTCGTTCGGTGCGTAACCGGAATCGACAGCGGCACGGGATGCGCCCACCGCGGCCCCGAGCTTGTCCGCAAGCTTTTCGATGAGAGCAAAGTCTTCTTCCGATCCAACGCCGCGACCGCCGGAAACGACCACACCCGCGGACGTCAGTTCCGGGCGATCGGTCTCTGCCACCTTGTCCTCAACCCACTCGCTGAGTCCCGGATTGCCGGCCGAACTGATGTTTTCGATCGGTGCCGAATTGCCGGTACCTGCCGCTTCAAAAGTGGAGCCGCGGAAGGTCACGACCTTTTTTGCATCGGCAGACTTGACCGTTTGAATCGCATTACCGGCGTAGATCGGGCGTTCGAAGGTATTGGCATCGACCACGGCCGTTGTGTCAGAGATCACCATGACGTCCAGCAAAGCCGCAACGCGTGGCATGATGTTCTTGGCATCGGTCGTCGCGGGAGCCGCGATATGCTCGTAATCGCCCGAGAGCGATACGATCAGATCGGCGACCGGCTCTGCTAGGCGCTTGCCGTAGATGGGGTCTTCGGCACAAAGCACTTTCGAGACGCCCTGGATGGTGGCAGCTTCTGCCGCGGCCTCGGAACAGCTTGCGCCGGTGCACAGCAAAGTGACATCGCCCAGAGACTGCGCTGCGGTCACGGCCTTGGCGGTTGCATCCATGGCCAAGGCGCCATCGTTGACTTCTGCAAGGAGGAGAACGGCCATTACACAGCTCCTGCTTCTTTGAGTTTCGATACAAGTTCGTCGACCGACCCGACTTTGATACCCGCGGCGCGCGCGGCGGGTTCGGCGGTCTTGACGATTTCCAGACGCGGGGTGACGTCGACGCCGTAGTCAGCCGCCGTTTTCTCATCCAGCGGCTTTTTCTTGGCCTTCATGATGTTGGGCAGCGAGGCGTATCGCGGCTCGTTCAGGCGCAAATCCACGGTGATAACCGTCGGCATGCTGACCTTGATCGTCTGCAGGCCGCCGTCCACCTCGCGGGTGACCACCGCCTTGTCGCCCTCGATGGCCACGTCCGACGCGAATGTCGCCTGAGACCAGCCCATGAGCGCGGCCAGCATCTGGCCCGTTGCGTTCATGTCGTTGTCGATCGCCTGCTTGCCGCAGAGCACGAGACCCGGTTGTTCTTCTTCGACGACGGCTTTGAGAATTTTCGCGACTGCCAATGGTTCGATATCGTTATGGACGTCGTCCGCGGCGACCACGAGGATCGCGCGATCCGCGCCCATCGCCAGCGCCGTGCGAAGGGTCTCCTGGTTCTGTTTGACGCCGACGGAAACCACGACCACTTCGTCGGCCTGACCGGCTTCTTTCAACCGGATCGCCTGTTCGACGGAAATCTCGTCAAAGGGGTTCATCGACATCTTAACGTTGGCAAGATCGACACCCGATCCGTCCGCTTTCACGCGGACCTTCACGTTGTAGTCGATCACGCGTTTGACAGGCACCAATACCTTCATAAGCGTCTTTCTCCTTGGCGTTGCGACTCACCCCATGGCGAGCCGTACAATTCTTTAGCGTGGTTTAACCAAGCGGAGAGATGAGAGACAGTGCAAAATCGTCACGTCTGGGCGCTGCTACGCCGCGTTCTTTCGGATCGTGACGCAGCGTCTCGGGCTATTCTGCCGATTCGCACATGTCTTACCGGTTCGCGCCCGGTACCCAGAGCACGTCGTCCTGCCCCCTGTTGTTGGCGGTCCGCGCGGCGACAAAAAACCAGTCGCTCAAGCGGTTGAGGTACTTGACGGCAGCGGGGTTGATTGCCTCCATGGTGGCGAGTTCGACACAAAGCCGCTCGGCACGCCGCGAGACGGTGCGGCAGACATGAAGCTGAGCGGCCAGTCGCGATCCGCCGGGCAGGATGAAGCTGCGCAGAGCGTCAAGGTGCGCGTTCATGGCATCAATCTCTTTTTCAAGGCGCGTGACCTGCGCGTCCACCATGCGCAAGGGCGGATATTCCGCCTCGGCATCCTGCTCCATATCGGGGCGGCACAGATCGGCGCCGAGGTCGAACAGGTCATTCTGAATGCGGCTCAGGGCCGCGTCGATGTCGCCTTCGGCCTCCAGCCGTGCCACACCCACAAAGGAATTCAACTCGTCCGACGTGCCGTAGGCGGTCACGCGCAGTGAATGCTTGGCCACCCGAACCCCGTTCCCGAGTGCCGTTTCGCCGGCATCGCCCGTTTTCGTGTAAATCTTGTTCAAAACGACCATTAGCGTCTAACCTCCCTGGTTCCGCACGTACACAAACAACACGATGAAGACCACGGCCACGAATTGAGCCGCGATCCTGTAGCGCATCAGTTTGTTCGAGTTCTTCTTGTTGAAGGCGCCGCCGCCCGCAAAGCCACCCAAGCCGAGTGCGAGAACAATGACCACGCCGAGGCTCGCGATCGCAGCCAGAATGAAAAATGTGTCACCCACAATAATATTCCTTGATTTGTTCGGCCACGATGTAGCGGTTCCGGCATCAAAAGCGAATGCCCGATCTGCGCAAGCTGCGCATTCAACTGCGCGCAAGCACCCAATCCAGGGCCCGGGTCGGCAGGATCCGGCGGAAAAAGCCCATGATGTAGGTGGGTGTCGTGACATAGTACCGCGGTTTTGGCTTGTGACTCTCCAATGCGTGACGCAGTTTTTTCAGTACGGCTTCCGGTGGCAGTTCAAAGCGGTCTGGGCCTGAGCTTTCATAAAGTCGCTTGCGCAACTTGGTTTCGTATTGTGCCCGGCGTACCGAGGCTTCCCAGTCGATCCAGCGCTCGAAATGTGGTATCGAGTTTTCGCGGATTTTCGACGTCACCGGTCCTGGTTCAATCAGGACCACATGAATGTTCGTGTCGCGCATTTCGACCCGGAGCGTATCCGTCAATCCTTCAAGCGCGAATTTGGTGGCATTATAGGCGCCGCGCCAGGGCAGTGTCACAAAACCCAGAACGGAGGAGTTCTGGATAATGCGACCGTAGCCCTGCTGACGCATCACCGGGATAACTGCACGTGTCAACTCGTGCCACCCGAAGAAATTCGCTTCGAAAATCGCGCGCAGCGCGTCTGTCGGCAGATCTTCGACGGCGCCGGGGGTGCCGTGCGCGCCGTTATTGAACAGGGCAAAAAGCGTCCCGCCCGTCGCATCGAGGACTTCATTGAGACCGGCGTGAATGGTCTCGGGCCGCGCGTAATCGATCAGCGGACTTTCGAGGCCCTCTGCGGTCAGCCGGTCGCAGTCTTCTTTTGCGCGGCAGGATGCGAAAACGCGCCATCCCGCAGCCTTCAATCCGTGGGCCGCGCAATAGCCGATGCCTGAAGAGCAACCGGTAATGAGGATGGATTTTTCCGCCATGTTTCCCTCCGCTGGTGGCTGCCAAATGCCAAGCAGCGGCGGGATGTGCAATACTCAACTGCCGGTGAGCAGAAATTCGGCAATCCAGCCGGTCGCGCCACCGCCGACCGGTCGCAATTCCACCCAGCCGTTTCCGGCGTCCGTCAGGACTTCGACCTCGGTGGCCTGCTCCAACCGGTCGACCACGTCATAATCCGTGCCCGGACCGGAACGCACGTTGACCAGCGTGCCTTTGACGATGCGGATATCCGGCTCGGAGATCTCGATGTCCGCAGATGATGCTATCTGACGTGACCCCGGAAAAGCGTTCCCCCGTGGCGAGCCGCTGTCGGTTTCCAGCGCGGCAATACTGAGCGGCGCAGGCGCATTTGCACTGCGGTCTGCAAGCTCCGAAAGCGGAACCTGTTCCCCGGGCGGCGACAGCGGCAAAACGCTGACGGTTGACGTTGCCTCCGTACCTGCCGGTGTCTGGTCATTCCGGGCGGCATCCGAAAACGACACAAGGTCGAGACCTGCGCGTGTCACCTCGGATGCGCCCGGGAGCATTTGCGCGGTCAGCACGTCATCTTCCTTGGGGGCAACCTCGCGCGGTTGCCATGAAGCGATCTCGGACTGACGCGCGGCTTGCCGGTCGAGGCGCGCCTCGATCACGGAGTCCCGCGCCTGTGAAGGATCAAAACTGCCGCCACCGCTCAGTTCGTAGAAGGCCAGCCCGAGGAACGCAAAAGTCAGCGCTATGAATCGTTTCATGACTGTATCTCCTCCAGCAGCTGCCTGGGTGCCCTGTACACTCTGAGATCTCTCTCTAACAGGCGAGAGCGATTCGGCAGAGCAGAATCCCGCACTTCGGCGATATTTCGGTTTGGGTATCGCCGCACCGGCACCGGACGGACACCTTCAGATAATCGCGCTTGTTCCCTGCAAAATGCATGGGTACACAGAAGTAATGAGTGACGAGAGCGACACCGCGGAAATCGAGCAGCCCGATCTTTCAGAGCCCTTGCGGCGGGCTCTGGGCGAGCGCTATCTGACCTATGCGCTCAGCACGATCATGCACCGTGCGCTGCCCGACGCGCGCGACGGTTTGAAGCCTGTCCACCGCCGCATTCTCTATGCCATGCGCGAGTTGCGGCTGAGCTCGACCGGCGGTTTCAGGAAATCGGCCAAGATATCCGGCGACGTCATGGGCAACTACCACCCGCACGGAGATGCCGCGATTTACGACGCGATGGCGCGCCTCGCCCAGGATTTCAACGTGCGTTACCCGCTGGTGGACGGGCAGGGCAACTTTGGCAACATCGACGGGGACAACCCCGCGGCCAGCCGCTATACCGAAGCGCGGCTGACGGCGGTTGCCGAGGCGTTGCTGGAGGGCCTGAACGAAAACGCCGTCGATTTTCGCGACAATTATGATGGTACGCTGACGGAACCGGTGGTTCTGCCGGCGCAGTTCCCCAATCTGCTTGCCAACGGATCCAGCGGCATTGCCGTGGGCATGGCAACCAACATACCGCCGCACAACATCGCAGAGCTGTGCGACGCCTGTATCCATCTCATCAAGTTTCCCGACGCCCGCGACGACACCTTGCTTTCCGACCGGCGGCGTGCTTGTCGAACCTTCGGAGAACATTGCGCAAGCCTACCGCACCGGCAAAGGCGGCTTCCGCCTGCGGTGCCGCTGGGAGGTCGAGGACCTCGGGCGCGGTCAGTGGCAGATCGTGGTCACCGAAATCCCCTATCAGGTTCAGAAGTCGAAACTGATCGAGAAGATCGCGGAGCTGATACAGACCAAGAAAATACCGATCCTCGCGGATGTGCGCGACGAGTCAGCCGACGACGTGCGCATGATCATCGAGCCGCGTTCACGCTCCGTCGATCCGGACGTGCTGATGGGCATGCTGTTCCGGAACTGCGATCTGGAGGTCCGTTTCTCGCTCAACATGAATGTGCTGATCGACGGCGTTACGCCCAAGGTATGCTCGCTCAAGGAGGTGCTCCGGGCTTTTCTGGACCACCGCCAGGAAGTGCTGCTGCGCCGCTCCCGGCACCGGCTGGAAAAGATCGATCATCGGCTCGAAGTCCTCGAAGGTTTCATTATCGCCTTCCTTAATCTGGACCGCGTCATCGACATCATCCGCTACGACGAAGACCCAAAGGCCGCTTTGATGGCGGAGGACTGGGGCAAAGAGCATCCGCGGGCATTGAACGAAGCAGACTACGTGCCGCCCGCGCCGACGGACGATGCCTCGCTCACGGAGGTGCAGGCCGAAGCCATCCTGAACATGCGGTTGCGCTCGTTGCGGCGTCTGGAGGAGATGGAGTTGCTGCGCGAGCAGGCTGAACTCATGGAAGAACGTGCCGCAATAGAGGACCTTCTGGACAGTCCCGACCTGCAGTGGGCGCGCATTACCGAGCAATTGCGCGATACCAAGAAGCAATTCGGCAGGGACTGGGAGGGCGGCGCGCGCCGCACCCTGATCGCAGAAGCGGCGGAGGTCGAAGAGGTTCCGATCGAAGCGATGATCGACCGCGAACCGATCACCGTCGTCTGCTCGCAGATGGGCTGGGTGCGGGCGATGACCGGCCACATCGACCTGACCCGCGAGCTCAAGTTCAAGGACGGAGACGGCCCGCGTTTCGTGTTTCATGCGGAAACCACCGACCGGCTGCTGGTGTTCGGATCGAACGGACGGTTCTACACGGTGTCGGCCTCCAGCCTGCCGGGCGGGCGGGGCATGGGTGAACCCCTGCGCCTGATGGTCGACCTGCCCAACGAAGCCGAAATCGTCAGTATTTTTGCCCATCAACCGGGGCGCAAGCTGTTGGTTGCTTCCTCTGCCGGAGACGGTTTCATCGTTCCCGAAGATGACGTGGTCGCCCAGACCCGCTCGGGCAAGCAGGTGCTGAATGTCCGCGGCGCAACGCAAGCAAGGGTTTGCAGCCCGGTTTCGGGTGACGCGGTCGCAGTGGTCGGCGAAAATCGCAAGGTGCTTGTTTTTGCGTTGAATGACTTGCCCGAGATGGCGCGCGGCAAGGGTGTCCGGTTGCAAAAATACAAAGACGGTGGCCTTTCGGATGCGACGACTTTTTCAATGTCCGAGGGGCTGAGCTGGCTTGATCCCGCGGGACGCACCCGAACCGAGACCGATCTGGCAGAATGGACGGGCAAGCGAGCGTCTGCAGGACGCATGGCGCCGCGTGGGTTCCCGCGCAATAACCGATTCACCTGAAGAGCCTGTGTTGTCCGACGCCGGTCGCATCCGTCTTCCGGACGCGTTCAGTCGCCACATGGTTCCGCCATCAGCCAAACGCCCCCCTCAGGTCTGAGCGTCAGGATCATCACCGGTTTGGGGTCGCGTCCCTTGATCGCAGTGAAGCGAAAGCGCGAGAGCAGCGTTGCCAGAATGATAACGGCCTCCTGCAAGGCGAAGGTTGCGCCGAGGCAGATCCGCGGGCCGTCACCGAAAGGCAGATAGCTGAATCGCTTGATCGCTTTGCGATCGTAGAAACGCTCCGGTCTGAACTGGTCAGGGTCGTCCCACAGAAGATGATGCCGTCCCAAGGCATAGATCGGGACCATCACCGTGTCGCCGGGCTCTATTTCGGTGTCACAAAGCGTATCCTGATCCTGCGCCGTACGCGACACGATGCCCGCGGGCGGATAAAGCCGCAAGGCTTCGTCAATGATCTGCCGGACAAACGGCAGGTTCGGAACGTCCTCCGCCGTTGCGGCGCGTCCTTTCAGAACGCTGTGGATTTCGGCGCGTGCCTCTTCCTGAACCGCCGTGTCGAAAGCACACAGATAGAACGACCACGCCAGTGTCAGCGCGGTGGTTTCATGGCCTGCCACGATGAACGTCAGCAGGTTGTCGCGCAACTCTCCGGTGGTCATGCGACGGCCGGATTTCGGGTCTTCGCTGGCAAGCAGGAGATCGAGCAAATCCGGAATCGGGCCGGGACCGCGCGCCGCACGCGCTTCGATCGCCGCATCTGCATTGCGCCGCATCTGCGACATTTCCGCCTGATAGTTTATCCGGCCCGGGCGCGGTACCCAGTCCGGCGCGCCCAGAACGTCGAAGAGCGACATGCGGCCTGCGTCGCTCACATAGTCCTCTATCGCTTCGTGGATGGCGCCACGATCAAAACTGCCGTCATCCGAAAAGGTGACTTCGGCAATGACGTCGAAGGTGGCCGCGATCATTTCATCCAGCATATTGACTGCGCGCGATCCGGCCCGTGCGATGCGTTCGGCGCTGCGCTCTGCGGCGCCGGTCATGACGGGCGCGAGCGCCGATACATTGCGGTGCGAAAAAACAGGTGCCGATGCGCGGCGTTGCCAGCGCCAGTGCGAACCTTCCGCCACAAAAAGCGACTCGCCGATGGCAGGGCGCAATATGTTCTTGGTGACAACCGACTTCGGGTAATTCTCGACACGCTCCAGAAAGATTTTCTGGAGCGCTTGCGGCTCCATCACCATATGCCAGGGCTTGGGAGAACTGCCTGAGAGGATCGGTTGGCGTGTCGCGGCCTCGGGAACGATGCGCAGGAGATTCTCCCGCATCAATCTCCAACTCCTGAGCACGCCGACCGGCTCCTGAAGAAGCGGAACGCGCACGGGAATGCGGTTGTGGCAGGATGCGGCGTCTTTCGGCATGTGTCTCGTCTTGTTCTTTGACCGTGACGTAGGGCGCAGAGCATTGCGTTCAATTACTGCCACATTGCGCGTCGGGGGCAGTTGCGATAGTCGTCGGGCCAGCAGAATGGCAAGGGCACAAGAGCATGGCACTACGCGTATTGATTTTGCTTTCATTTCTGGTTCTCACCGCATGTACCTATGAAAGCGATCTGGATGCACCACCCGTTGATCTGGGAAATTTCAAGCTGGGTCACAACGTGGTCGTGGCGCCCTTGGTGCAAACCGAGTTAGCGTTCAGTCGCGAGGCAAGCGAAGAAGAACTTACCGCAGCCTTGAAGGAAGCAATCGACAAACGTTTTGGGCGCTACGATGGCGGCAAGCTGTACCACCTCGGCGTCAGCATCGAAGGTTACATCCTCGCGCGTGCCGGCATTCCAGTTGTTGCCGCGCCAAAATCCGCGATGATCATTCGCGTGACAGTCTGGGATGATGCCCAGGCAAAAAAGCTCAACGTGCCTCCTAAGCAAATGACGATACTTGAAAACATCGACGGGGAGAGCTTAATCGGGACCGGTTGGACGCAGTCCGCTGAAAAACAACTCGAAGGACTGGCGCGCAACGCGGCCAAGGCCATCGAGACATTTCTGGTCGAGCAAAACGCGGAACAGGGATGGTTTATCGACAGCCCGTCCGAACAGGCTGTGGCGGGGTCGGACCAGCCGGGTGCCGGGGGTGAGGGCGCCTCGAGCGGCCTGACACTGACCCGTTGAAGCGCAATTGCAATAAAGCGATAACTGGTGCTTGATTTTCGTCAGCGTTCACAATAAATCGCGCGCCATTGTTTGAGGTCCGGGTTGCGCGATGCGGCCCGCAGAAAAAAAGGTGCCGCACTCATGGCAAAAGAGAAGTTTGAACGCACGAAACCGCATGTCAACATTGGCACGATTGGTCACGTTGACCACGGCAAGACGACGCTGACGGCGGCGATCACGAAGTATTTCGGCGACTTCAAGGCGTATG
>JASFFN010000020.1:0-10979 GCA_050124275.1 Roseobacter sp.
AAATTGTCTCCAAATTCGAGGCGAATACCGCGAAAACACTGCTAATTTCGGGCGCGGGATTTCCAGCCGCCGCGCCGCCGGGGGGCGGCCATACCACTTATCCCTTCGCGAATGACATCGTTCATGGGATGACCGGGATGCATTGGTTCATATGCGCCCAGCAGTGTTCTGAGCGTTGTAGCGGTGTCTTTTTCCAGCGGCAGGCTCAGCGCCCAGTCGAGAAAGATGGACCGGCATTCAGCCTTTGTGATGCCATCGATACTGTATGCCTCGGGAAGCAGACCTTTCGGATCGTCGTCGTTGCCCTTCATTGGTCATCCATTTCCGTGTCGCAATATGGCGCCAGCACCACATCCAGAATTTCCGCGCATCGCTCGTGTGTCTCTTTCAGATGCTTTTCCAAAGTATCGATCGAGGGTTGCTCGAGTGCGCGCAACAAAAAGGCGCGCGCACCCGGTCCCAGAGCCTCTGTTTCGACCGGCTTGTCTGACAGGAGCCTTGTTGCCGTATGCAAAGCGGCATAAAGACTCGCAGCCGACTTCAGGACCTCGGCGCTGTCCGCGTCGAGCAATCCGTATCTTTCAGCTGCGTCAATGCCGCGTTCGGTCTCCGGGCTGGTGTCTCCCGCCAAAAGAGCGCCGGCCTGCGCCAGCAGTTCGATTTCCTGCAGGCGGCCCGCGCCGACCTTCGCATCGAGCAGTCCGCTGGGTGCCTTGGCCTGTTGAATGCGCCGGCGCATCCGCCCAACTTCCCGTGCGACTTCGTCCACTTGGGCAGTTTCGGATATGATCGCAACCCGGAAAGCGCTCACGTCGGACGCGAGGTCCCGCGGCCCCGCGACCACGGTCGCCCGGGTCAGTGCGAGATGTTCCCAAATCCACGCCTCTTCCTTCTGATAGGCCTGAAAGGACTGCCAGCTGGTTGCCACCGGCCCCTGATTGCCCGACGGGCGCAAACGCATGTCCACTTCGAAAAGTCTGCCCTGCGCCATCGGGGCGCTGAGTGCCGTGATCAGAGATTGCGTCAACCTTGCATAGTAAAGTCTTGCGGGAAGGGCTTTTTCCCCCTTGGACGCATCTTCGTCAAGCGGATCGTAAATGACGATCAGATCGAGATCGGACCCTGCATTCAAGGTGCCTGCACCAAGCGATCCCATGCCGAGCACCACGGCCCCGCGCCCGGGCGGCGGCCCGTATTTCAACGAAAATTCATCGGTCACCAGGGGCCAGACCACCGAAAGAACGGCGCGGGCGAGATCGGAATATTGCTGCGTGGCTTCACATGTCGTGATCAGCCCGCGCAACAGGTGCACACCAATGCGAAAATGCCATTCCTTGAACCAGCGCCGCGTCGCATCCAGCTTCCGCTCATAGTCATTTTCGCGCTCGAGGGCATTGGACAAAGCCTCTTCGAGACCGCTTTGCCCTGGCCACGGGGTAAAGAAATCGCCACCAATGACGGCATCGAAAACGCCCGCGTTGCGTGACAGGTACTGCGCAAGCATCGGAGACGTGGCACTGACATCGATAACGAGATCGGTGAGAGATGGATTTGCTTCCAAAAGCGAAAACAACTGCACGCCTGCGGGAAGACCCGAAAGAAATCCGTCGAAGGCCATGATGGCATCCTGCGGCGATGCGCTGTCGGACAGGCGCGACAACAAATCCGGCTTGACGCGCTCGAAAACCTCGCGGGCGCGTGTGCTGCGCAGCGCGGGATAGCTCATCCAGCGGTTCAGCGTCTCGTCATCGCAGAACGCCTCAGTCGGCGGCGTGCCCGTTTTTGTTGGCGCGAAAAACCCTTCGGTCAATTCATGCACCGCTTCGAGACGCTCCCTAAGCTCGCGTTGAAGGCTGCCGACATCGGTGTCCATCATGGCCGCCAGCCGTTCGAACCCTTCGTGTGACTTCGGCAAACTATGGGTTTGCGCGTCCTGTACCATCTGCAGCCTGTGCTCGATCGTCCGGTGCGCACGGTAGTGTTCCGCCAGGGCCGACGCGACCGTGGCGTCGACCCATCCCTTTTCGGCCAGAACCGCCAGTCCTGCAATTGTCCCGCGGCAGCGCAGATCCGGATCCCGCCCGCCGGCGATCAACTGCCGTGTCTGGGTGAAGAATTCGATCTCCCGAATCCCCCCACGGCCGAGTTTCATGTTGTGACCCTGCAATGTGATCGGTCCGCCGAGGCCCTTGTGGGACCGGATGGCCAGCCGCATGTCATGCGCGTCCTGAATGGCCGCAAAATCCAGATGGCGGCGCCAGACGAAAGGCTGCAGTGCCTTGAGAAATCGGTGTCCCGCCGCCAGATCGCCTGCCGCTGGACGCGCCTTGATGTAAGCCGCGCGCTCCCAGGTGCGCCCAAGGCTTTCGTAATACTGCTCTGCCGCTTCCATCGCGATGCATACCGGTGTGACCGATGGATCGGGCCGCAGACGCAGATCGGTTCGGAAAACATAACCCTCGGCGGTCATCTCGCTCAGCGTGGCCGACATTTCACGGGTCGCGCGCACAAAGGCGGAGCGCGCTTCCATGAAGTCTGACGGATCGAAGCGCGTTTCGTCGAAAAGGCAGATGAGATCGATATCTGACGAGTAATTGAGCTCCTCCGCGCCCATCTTGCCCATGGCGAGTATCACCATGCCCGCAGCCGTTGCGGCGTCCTCTTCCACCATGCCAGGAAGTTTGTTGCGCCGTATCTGGCGCGTGACGGCCGCCCGCAATGCGGCGGCGCACGCAGCATCCGCGAGGTCGGTCAGGATCTTTGTCACCTTTTCGAGCGACCAGAAACCGCCGAGGTCCGCAAGGGCCGCTGCCAGTGCCACACGACGTTTCGCACGCCGCAATCGCTCCGAAAGTTTATCGGACTCCAGATTTGCCGCGCCATTGATCTCGGCCAGCACCTGCTGGTCGAAATCTGCCGTGGCGCCGGGAAGCCACGCCGATTCTTTCTCGATCAGGCCCGCCAGATACGGGCTGCACCCCGCAGCACCGGCTATCAGGTCGGCCATATCACCGGTGCACTGCGGCACCAGTGCGGCGATTTCCTTGCCTTTTTCCGCATCAAAGGGACGCGGCACCCGGGAGATCGACTGAACAGTGCTCATGGCACACATTTCACTGCGGCGCTTCAAAAGGTCAATTCCTCATCACGGCACCGGCACAGAGTCCGGCGCTGTGGCGCGCCGGTCGACATCCGGAAACAACCTTAGAAAAGAGATGCAAAATCATGAAAAATATACATTAATGAAAAAATGTAAAAAACATTCACATTTTCCCTTGCACAAAGCGCCGCAAACACCAATTTTATTAATGTGAAGCGCATTCACATCATCGGATTGCCGGCATGACATCACTCGAACGAAAGGAACATTTTTCGATGACGACCCTTACGCAGACAGCATCCAGCGCGCAGCACCCGGGTTGGTTCAGCAAAACGGAACACTGGCTCGACTCGAAAGGCAAAGGGGCATGGATCGCGGTCCTCGTTCTCAGCCTGATTATCTTCTGGCCGGTCGGACTCGCGGTTCTGGCCTATTTGATATGGAGCAAAAGGATGTTTAACTTTTCTTGCAACCGCGCATCTCACAACCTGGAACGTGGACCCGTCGAAATGCGCAAGACCGGCAACAGCGCCTTTGATGCCTACAAGGCTGATACATTGCGCCGACTGGAAGAAGAGCAGGACAAATTCGAGGCTTTCCTCGAACGCCTGCGAGACGCTAAAGACAAGGCAGAGTTTGATCAGTTCATGCAGGAAAGAGCGGCAAAATCGCAAGACAGCGCAACTGAAACATAACCGGCCACAAAAAGGCACCGGGTTCCGGGCATCGCGCCCGGAACCTTCCTCATTTCGGAAAGAAGCCCGATGCACGCGATCCCCGACCCGGACACACAACCGGATTTTTACAAGGACGTCCCCCTCAAGCGCCTTCTGGCCTGGGGGATAGACACGTTGATCACCCTGCTGGCCTGCATCATCATCCTGCCGTTCACGGCCTTTACCGGAATTTTCTTTTTCCCGCTTTTGTTTCTGGCGGTCGGATTTGCATACCGCTCCGTCACCATCGCGAATTACTCGGCCACATTCGGCATGCAGCTCTTTGCAATTGAATTGCGCAAGGCCGACGGGAACAAGATGGACGCAGGCGGCGCCATCGCACATACCATTGGATATACGCTGAGCTGGTCGATACCCGTTATCCAGTTGATTTCAATCGTCATGATGGCATCGACCTATCGCGGACAAGGCATCTCCGACCATGTTTTGGACACAGTCATGATCAACAAACGCGCGCGGCTGCATTAACCTTTGAAAACTTGCAATCGCGCCGCTCTCGTTGCTATCGTATCGGAAACAGACCTGCAGGACTCGAATGCGCCACACGCTGCCCATTGCGCCACAGTTTTATGTGACAGCCCCGCAACCATGCCCGTATCTGGAGGGGCGCATGGAGCGCAAGCTGTTTACTGCTTTGCAGGGCGAAAACGCGGACAGGCTCAATGACAGCCTGTCGCACCAGGGCTTTCGCAGGTCTCAGAACGTTTTGTATCGCCCGTCCTGCGCCGAGTGTTCGGCGTGTTTGTCGGCACGCATCGACGTTTCCGCCTTCACGTTATCGCGCAGCCAGCGCCGCACGCGCAGCCGCAACGATGATCTGACGCGGCGCGCCACATCCCCCTGGGCGTCCGAAGAGCAATACGAACTGTTCCGGCGCTATCTGGACAGTCGGCATGCGGATGGCGGGATGGCGGACATGGACGTTTTCGAGTTCGCCGCAATGATCGAGGAAACCCCGATCCGCAGCCGCGTCGTGGAATATTCGGACGATAAATGCGGCGCGCTGATTGGTGTCAGCCTGACGGATGTCCTATCAGACGGGTTGAGCATGGTTTACTCATTCTATGCGCCGGACATGCCGCGCCGATCCTTGGGAACCTACATGATTCTCGATCATATAGAGATCGCCCGCGAGGCCGGGCTGCCTTATGTCTATTTGGGGTACTGGGTGCCGGGCAGCCAGAAAATGGGGTATAAATCCAAGTTTTCGGGTCTTGAGGTCTACAGCGGCGGACGATGGCAGAAGATGGCCAACCCGAACGACTATTCGGCCGATACGCACCCCTTGTCGACAGACCCGATTGCGGAACAGGTTGCGAATATCCAGCTGCCTGATACGCGTCCCACGCGGTAACGGCATCTGGCGTCCTTTGCGGAACGGGGGAGCTCGGAAACAACATAAAACGGCTTCGATCAATGCAAAGCAAAATAGCTCTCGTGACGGGTGCCGCGCGGGGCATCGGCCTTGCCACCACGAAGATACTGATCTCTGAAGGGTGGCGCGTCGCGATGATTGATCGCGATGGTCCCGAACTGACCCGGGCGGTCCACGGTTTGGAAAATGCCCGAGGGTTTGAATGCGATGTCTCCTGCCCGCGGCAGGTCGACGGAATGGTCGTGGACGTACTTGCCGAATACGGCGGTATCGATGCGGTGGTCAACAATGCCGGCGTGGCCGAATTCGGGCCGATAGAGGACACCGATTTCGTCCGCTGGCGGCGGGTGATGGAGACAAACCTCGACGGTGTGTTTCTGGTCTCGCAGGCAGCGCTCCCCGCGCTCAGGAAATCGAAAGGCGCGATCGTCAACATCGCATCGATTTCCGGTCTGCGGGCGTCCACCCTGCGCGTTGCCTACGGCACCTCGAAAGCCGCCGTGATTCAACTGACGAAGCAGCAAGCTGCGGAACTGGGCGAGTATGGGATACGTGCGAACTGCATCTGTCCGGGACCCGTGCGCACAAAACTCGCCATGGCCGTGCACACGCAGGACATCATCGACGCCTACCACGACGCAATTCCCCTCAACCGCTACGGCAGTGAAGAGGAAATCGCGCATTGCATTTCTTTTCTGTGTTCTGACAAGGCAAGCTACGTCACCGGACAGGTCATCGCTGCCGATGGCGGGTTCGAAGCCACCGGCGTGGGTCTCCCTGCCCTACGCCGGTAACGAGCGACAAACCCGGCTCGGAAAAAGGGGACGCGAGGGCCCTTTGACTTGTAGACGTCTCAGGGCCTCAATTGCCGATCAGATCCGGTACGATCGTCACGATTGCCGGGAAAGTCCACAGCAGTCCGAGACCGACCACCTGAATGATGACGAACGGAATGACGCCCCGGTAGATGTGCCCTGTCGTCACTTCCTTCGGCGCAACACCTCTGAGATAGAAGAGTGCGAACCCGAAAGGCGGAGTCAGGAAGGAGGTTTGCAGGTTGATCGCAATCATGATCGTGACCCAGGCCGGATCAAGCGTGCCGCCGTAAATGACCGGCCCGACGATGGGGATCACGATGTAGATGATCTCCAGGAAATCGAGAACGAACCCGAGAATGAACAGGATCAGCATCACCACGAGGAAAACGATCATTTCATTGTCGAAGCTGCGCAGGAACTGCTGGATGTAGTGTTCGCCTCCGAACGAGATCAGCACGAGGTTCAGCAACTGCGAGCCGATGAGAATCGTAAAGACCATCGACGTCACTTTGGCGGTCTCTCGGACCACGGGCGTCAGGATACTGCTCCGGAACAGCACCCAGCAACTGAAGAGCAGGCCAAAGAAGGCAAAGTGATAGGCGAACTGCGCCAGGACATAAGCCACCCAGTCTTCGAAAGGCACGGTTTCACGGGTGATGCGCAAATCGAAATTGACGCCCAGCAGGATCATGATGACAAGCGCGAAAGAGGCCCAGATGATGATCTTGGATTTGCCGTTCTCTTCCTTCAGCTTGCGATAGGCGGCAAGCATGATCGCCCCCGCCGCACCAAGCGCAGCCGCCGGCGTCGGGTTGGTGATCCCGCCCAGAATCGACCCCAGCACGGCGACAATGAGCACCAGCGGCGGAAACACCACCCGCAGCAGCTCGTTCTGAGACAACCGTCTCATGGCGACGCTCGCGCCGTATAGAGTCAGGATCGTCGGCACCGCGAGGATCAGGAAGGTGCTGCCCGATCCCGTGAGGGGTGAGATGAACCCTATATCGAAGAAGAGCGCCAGAACCACGCCCGCTCCGCCGATGATCAGCGGCACCGGGCTCGACGAAGGCGACACACCGCGGGCGATGACGAGGACAAGCGCAAGCAGCGTGAAGACCGTCGCGACGCCCCACCCGATTGGTGAGGCCCCGGAAATCGCGGCCTCGAGCGCGGCGGCTCTCTCCTCCTCGGTCAGCGCGACCACGTCGTCGCTCTGGCCAGATTCGGCAGAAGCCGCGCGTTCCGCAACCGCGCGATCCCAAGTCTCCTGCCCGTGCAGATCGATCATCGCGGCCTGGCACTGTTCGGAAACATTGGTTCGCAGGCTCGCGCTCGATCCGCCCTCGGCATAGTCGGAAACGGAAATATTCTGGTTGCCTATGATGCCGGCGCTCGCGCCCAGCACGACGGCAAATATCAGGCCAACGGGCGCGAACAGGTACCACGTAAGCGCTTCGTTGCGGGTCACGACCTCGCCGCCACCTGTAGACGACAATTGCACCGGAGGCGCGCTGGCAGGGCGCACCAGTGCGAAGCCGAAGGCGTAGGCGGCATAGAGAAACGCGAGGAACAGCCCCGGCAGCAGTGCCGCCTGGAACAGCGTTCCGACCGACAGAACAGCCGGTTCACCGAGATAGGTCAGCGCGTCGGAACAGCCTGCAAGCTGGGCGCGCGTCTCCTGCCCGGTGGCATAGAGATCCCCAACCAGCGTTCCCAGAAGGACGATAACGATCGAGGGCGGAATGATCTGGCCGAGTGTGCCCGAGGCCGCAATCACGCCAGTGGAGAGCTGCGGCGAATACCCGTTGCGCAACATCGTGGGCAGCGCCAGCAGCCCCATGGTCACCACGGTTGCACCGACGATGCCCGTGGACGCCGCAAGAAAAGCGCCGACGATCACGATCGACACGGCCAGACCGCCCGGCAGCGGCCCGAAGACGCGTGCCATCGTCGTCAGCAAATCCTCGGCGATCTTGGAACGCTCCAGCGTGATCCCCATCATCACGAACATCAGCACGGCGAGAAGCGTCTCGATCGACTGGCCGGCGATCACGCGTTCGTTCATCCTGTTGACGATGAAGGAGATATTGCGCTCCATCGCCTGCTCCCACCCGCCGGGGAACAGTGCCTCTTCTACACGCGGCAGATCCGGATATCGGAACACGGATACGGCCTCCCGTGCGACCCCTTCGGCAATCAGCGCCGCGTATTCCGGCGAGGTCTTGTCGATCGCCTGGTGGATCAGGATCCCCGCTGAGTCCAGTGCGGCGATTATGGCAAAGGAAATCACCCCTGCGCCACCGATGGCGAAAGCCACCGGAAAGCCGGTCATGATGCCCGCAAAGAGTGTCAGGAAGACGATGACCAGGCCGACTTCGACCCCATCCAATCCGAAAAGCATCCTGTGATATCCCCTAAGTTTCCACCGTCACGCGGCTTTTATTTTGATTTGTCACGTCGAGCCCGAATGGATGGCGTGCTCGAGGTCTTCCGCGGTGTCACCCGTGCTGTCGAGATCGAGATACTTGCCGGCGCTCTCTTCACCTTCGAGCCACTCCAGATAGGACCGCCAGAAAAACGCTATTGCCTGAATGAAAACGAGCACGCAGAAGACGACGAGGAGGACCTTGAAGATAAAATAAGCGTTGAACCCGTTGGGGCTGAAGCCGATCGTCTCTACGTTCCAGCGGAAGATACGTGCCTGCATCAACATGCGGTCCAGATCACTGGTCGCGGTGACGGAGGGAGTCATCAGGTGCCGCCACATGAAAAACCATGCATAAAGGTAGGTGATGACGATGGCCGGCATCATAAAGAAGATGCACCCGAACATGTCGATAACCTTCTTGGTGCGAAACCGCACGGCGGAATAGAAGAGATCGACGCGCACATGACCGCCCTGCACGAACGTGTAGGACACGCAGAGGCAGACCACCATCGCGTTATAAAGCTTGAGCTCTTCGGCCCACCAGCTCAGATCCTGACTGAATGCCGTGCCGAGCGGGCCCATCTGAATCTCCGCCACGCGGAAAATACGCTGCAGGAAGACGATCATCACTTGCTGGATGACCATCAGCAGACCCACCCAGGCCGCCGCCCGTCCGATGGTGTTGCCGATCCCTTCGAGGATCCGCACACCCCACCAGAGAATATCGCGGCGCCAGGCCATGCCGAGCACGGTGATCACGATGAAGGTGGTCAAGATAACAAAGAAAAACTCGACCGATGCACCGTAAAAGATGAAGCGCATGACCGATTCGGGATTGGACCAATCCAGCCAGGCGCCAGGATTTATCAGCGCCGTCAACAGGTTATAGGGCGCCAGAACGATATTCTGCAGCACCCACAGGATTAGATCAATCATAGGTTGGCCCCCGGATAGCTGCGGCATGGATTGCGTCCTCGCCGCGTATCATACGCAAGACACCTGTCCGGCTCAAAGACTTGGCCGGACAGGATTGTTTCGTCAAGGCAATCAGCCCGCGTTGACGCGGTTCCGCTGGCGCATGAACTCGCCGTCAGCAATCTCGTACCAGCCAGCCGATTCGGCCATGGAAGCGAAGTAGCTCTCGGCTATTTTGGCGTAGATCGGGTCGCCCATGTTCTCTTCACGGACTTCGACGGAAGCACGGCCAAAGGCATCCCATACGTCGTCAGAGAACTGGCGGACCTGAACACCTTCGTTCTGAAGACGCTTGAGCGCGGCACCGTTTTCGGAAAGGGTCAGCGCGGTGTTCTGCGCGTGAGCGGCTTCACAGGCCCGGAAACAGATGCTCTGCTGCAAGGGTGTCAGCGACTCCCAGATCTGCTGGTTGAACACCATGGACAGAGTCGAACCCGGTTCGTGGAAGCCCGATGCGTAGTAGATCTTGGTCACTTCCTGGAAACCCATACGCTCGTCCGCGTAGGGCCCGATCCATTCGGCGCCGTCAATCTGACCCGACGCAAGGGCTTGGTATATTTCACCACCAGGGATGTTCTGGACCGAGGCACCGAGGCGTCCAAGCACCTGGCCACCCTGGCCTGGCATCCGGAAACGAAGGCCCTGCAGGTCTTCGACGGAGTTGATTTCCTTGTTGAACCAACCGCCGGGCTGCATCGCGGTCTGACCAACCATCAGCGGCTTCAGTCCGAAAAGACCCGACAATTCGTCGTGCAGTTCCTGACCGCCACGGCGGTAATACCAGTTTGCCATTTCCTGCGCGGTCATGCCGAACGGCACGGACGTGAAGAAGGCGAAGGCCGGATGCTGGTTGAGGAAGTAATACTCGGCGGAGTGGTAGACGTCCGCCTGACCGGAAGAGACCGCGTCGAACACTTCGAACGCGCCGACGAGCGAACCTGCCGGCATCTTGTTGAAAGACAACTGACCTTCGGTCATTTCGGTGATGTAGTCGATGGCCAGCTGTGCCGCGTCATCGAAAATAGCAAAGCCGTCCGGAACCGATGTGACCATTGTCAGCGTGCGGTTTCCTTGAGCGTAAGCGGGTGCGGCCAGCGCCGTCGTCGTGGCAGCAGCGCCGCCGAGTGCAGATGTCTTCAGAAATGAGCGACGATCCATGTGGTATACTCCTCCAGTATTTTTCTTGGGGCCGCAAACATTCGAGTGTGCGATCCGTTACATGTGTCGCGCAAAATAACGTGCAAAACGGTCAAGGGAATACCTTATGTCATAGAAAGTGCTTTCCTTTGTGCAAATTCGGCAAAAACTGCCGCTTTTTTGGGTCTTCGGTCGGTGCCACGGTCCATCTCGGGCGAAATTGGCTGCTGTCTGCGCTTCCGATGTCGAAATCCCAAGGTAGCCAAGAGGCTGTCTCGCCCTCGAATGCAGTTGGCAGCCCGTGGCAGGACGCGCGGCACCACCGCGTCAGCTTTTGCAAACGCGCGGGTAGCAGCACCAAGTCGACTTCGATCGGAAAGATCACCTTAAAGATCACCTTATTGTCTCT
>JASFFN010000021.1:0-10939 GCA_050124275.1 Roseobacter sp.
AACCAAGTGAAACTTGCATATTGATATTGAAATAACCTCGCGATTGGCCAACCCTTACCGTGGGTCAGCAACCGCAATGGCAAATGGCAGCGCACCGGGCTCATGCACCGCTATGCTTTCGGTGCTTCTTGTCCGTGGCCGGTCGTGCCGTTTGTGCGGATGAGCGAGGCGCACATACGGAAAGCTATTCTCAATAGGTATGACTGTCGACCCGGCGTTGCCACAGACGCGTAACGCATGAACGCATGGAGGATCCAGCAGGTACGTGGAAGAGCACATGAATGCATGGGACTGTCTGGCGGGTCAGCTGGTGATTTCCGAAGCGGGTGGTGTTGTCGAACAGCAGAACGCAGACGATATGATCCGGCAAGGCGGGCGGGTGATTGCAGGCTCACCTGATGTTTTCGACAGGCTGAAGGCTATTTCGATTTCCGTCTGGGATCGCTGATTGAACCCTGCTGCCGGAATGCCTGGTTTTACGCGGTTGCGCGCCGGACCGCTGCGCAGACCTGGATGCCCGGCGGCCTGTCGGGGCGGAAGGACCGGAACTTTTACGGCAAAAGATATCCGAACCCCGGTCCTCACGGTCAGCGGGTCGCCCAGTTTTTCATGCACCGCAAATGCCTGAGCGCAATCGCCCGTCATGGCAGCGGGTCGGATCTCGGGCGACGCTTTACCAGTAATGGCAACGCCAAGGCGGCAAACGGGGGGGCCGGCCAGAGTTTTCACCCAGCCCGGCCGGAAAGAACACGGGTGCGAGATCTGCGTCTTTGCGACCGGACATGCGCCAGGACGGTTGGCTTGGCGCAACCTGCCGGCTGACTGACGCCAGCCGAGCCGGATGCCGGACGTGTCTCAAAACATCGGTGCCGGCCACATTCCAGTGCGACGGCGCGTTAATTCACGTTGCGGAAAGAAAGAATTGCGCACACAATCGCGCGGAATAAAATCAGCGAGGAGAAGACATGAAACTCAACTGGAAGCTCATGGCGAGCGCATCTGCGTTCGCGTTTACGATGATCGGGTCCGCGGCGTCGGCACAAGACTGCCCACGCGGCGATCTGGACGAGCGGTTCTGCGACGTGGACGGTGACCTGATCGCCGATATTCCCACGGACGCTGCGGAACAGATCGACCCGGACACGCTGATCTTTGCCTACACGCCCGTGGAAGACCCGGCGGTTTACAAGACAGCCTGGGCGGACTTCCTCGAGCACCTCGAAGCGGAAACCGGCAAGGAGGTGGTTTTCTTCCCGGTCCAGAACAATGCAGCCCAGATCGAAGCGATGCGCTCGGGTCGTCTGCACATCGCGGGCTTCAACACCGGTTCAAACCCGCTGGCGGTCAACTGTGCCGGGTTCCGCCCTTTCACCATCATGGCCGCACCAGACGGCAGCTTTGGCTACGAGATGGAAATCCTGACCTATCCCGGATCCGGTATCGAAAAGGTCGAGGACATCAAGGGCAAGCAGCTTGCATTCACCTCGCCCACGTCGAATTCGGGCTTCAAGGCGCCTTCGGCCATTCTCAAAAGCGATTTCGGCATGGAGGCAGACAAGGACTTTGAGCCCGTCTTCTCGGGCAAGCATGACAACTCGATCCTCGGAGTGGCGAACAAGGACTATGTTGCGGCGTCAATCGCCAATTCGGTTCTTGGGCGGATGATCGAAAGGGATGTTGTTTCCGAAGACCAGATCGTGTCGATCTATAAGTCGCAGACGTTCCCGACCACCGGCTATGGCGTCGTCTACAATCTCACGCCTGAGCTTCAGGAAAAAATCAAGAACGCCTTTTTCAATTTCGAATGGGAAGGGTCCAGTCTGGAAGAGGAGTTCGGAAAGAACGGCGAAGGCCAGTTCCTCGAAATGAACTACAAGGATTTCTGGGACGTGATCCGCAAGATCGATGCCGCAAACGGCGTTTCCTACGCCTGCGAATAACCAAACGCGCGGAAAATAACGGCGGGCCTGCTCCATGCGGGCCTGCTGCCTTTGGCGGGGACCGGGCATGCTTCAGCTGAAAAAACTTACAAAGACCTATAAAACCGGCGATCAGGCCCTTAAGAACATAGATCTCGAGGTTCCCAAAGGTCAGGTCCTCGCATTGATCGGCCCGTCGGGCGCGGGCAAGTCCACCATGATCCGCTGCATCAATCGTCTGGTGGAGCCTACAAGCGGCGAAGTTCTTCTGGACGGTGTCGACCTCGCCAGGCTCGGCGGCGGAGCCCTGCGCAAGGCGCGGCGCGAGATGGGCATGATTTTTCAGGAATACGCGCTCGTCGAGCGCCTGACCGTGATGGAGAACGTGCTGTCCGGCCGGCTGGGGTACGTCGGGTTCTGGCGGTCCTTTTTGCGCCGCTTTCCGCAGTCCGACGTGGACGAGGCCTTTCGCCTGCTGGACCGCGTCGGTCTTCTGCAAATGGCGGACAAGCGAGCGGATGAGCTCTCCGGAGGGCAGCGGCAACGGGTCGGTATTTGCCGTGCGCTGATCCAGAACCCCAAGCTTTTGCTCGTGGACGAGCCGACGGCGTCGCTTGATCCAAAAACCAGCCGCCAGATCATGCGCCTTATCACCGAACTGTGTCGCGAGCGTGGTCTGGCGGCGATCATAAACATCCATGATGTGGCTCTGGCGCAGATGTTCGTCCCGCGCGTGGTTGGGCTTCGGTTCGGCGAAATCGTGTTCGACGGGCCACCGACCGGCCTGACACCTGAAAAACTCACCGAAATTTACGGTGAGGAAGACTGGGAAGCGACCATCGAGAGGGTCGACGAGGAAGACATGGAGGCAGCGGAATGAGCCATCGCGAACTGGACGACATGTTGGGCAAAGGGTGGCGCAAGCCGCATTTCGTCAGGAACCCGGTGTTGCGCTGGGGGCTGATCGCTGGGTTCATCGCCTATCTGGTCGCGGCCGTGATGACCATCGAGGTCGATTGGGGCCGCGTCTACGAAGGTCTTGACCGGGGGTGGGCCTTCATCCTCGCCTTCACCAGCCCGGATTTCGTGTCCCGCGCCAGTGACATCTGGGCGGGGCTTGTGGAAAGCATCGTGATGACGGTTGCCGCGTCCGTCGTGGGCATCCTGATTTCGATCCCGATCGGCCTTGGGGCCGCGCGCAATATAGCACCGCTGCCGGTCTACATGATCTGCCGAGGCATCGTCGCCATCAGCCGCGCTTTGCAGGAGATCATCGTCGCGATCCTGCTGGTCGCCATTTTCGGCTTCGGTCCGCTCGCGGGTTTCCTGACCCTTTCTTTTGCGACCATCGGCTTCCTCTCCAAGCTTCTTGCGGAAGACATCGAAGCCATGGATCGCGTGCAGGCCGAAGCGATCAAGGCAAGCGGTGCGCGCTGGATGCAATGGATCAATTACGGCGTCCAGCCGCAGGTGATGCCACGTCTCGTGGGCTTGTCCATGTACCGCATCGACATCAATTTCCGCGAAAGTGCGATCCTCGGGCTTGTGGGCGCCGGTGGGATCGGCGCGACCTTGAACACGGCCTTTGACCGCTATGAGTATGATACCGCGGCTGCCATCCTGCTTCTCATCATCGGCATCGTCATGGCGCTGGAATATCTGTCCGGCATCATCCGAGCGCGGGTTCAGTAATGCCTGTCGCCGAGCGGAACGGAACCCAAATCTGGCGCCGTCGCACAAGCGGCGAAAGCCTGCTGCGCTGGTTCGGCTGGCTGATCGGGGTCGCCGTGTTCGTCTACTGCTGGCAGATCATCTCGGATGCGACCACCTGGTTCTTCGTCTGGGACGCGCCGCGGATCGCGAACGACATCTGGACGCGCGCGACACCGCCGAAATGGGAATATGTCACCCAGTTGGGACGGCCCATATGGGATACGTTGAACATCGCCACAATGGGTACGCTCATTGCGCTGTGCCTCGCCGTACCCGTGGCGTTTCTGGCAGCCCGCAATACGACACCTTCGGCCCTTCTCGTACGCCCTGTTGCCCTTTTGATCATTGTCTCGACCCGCTCAATCAATTCATTGATCTGGGCACTGCTTCTGATTGCCATCATAGGCCCCGGCGTGTTCGCCGGCGTGATCGCCATCGCGATCCGCTCGATCGGCTTTTGCGCCAAGCTTCTTTACGAAGCCATCGAAGAGATCAACGAGACGCAAGTGGAGGCCATTACCGCAACGGGGGCCTCGCGCTGGCAGGTCATGGTCTATGGCATTGTCCCGCAGATTCTGCCCGCCTTTGCCGGCATCGCCGTCTTCCGCTGGGACATCAATATCCGTGAATCCACGGTTCTGGGACTGGTCGGCGCGGGCGGTATCGGCCTGCAGCTTTCGGCATCCCTGAACGTGCTGGCCTGGCCGCAGGTCAGTTTAATCCTCATCGTCATTCTCGCGGCCGTGGTCATCAGCGAGTGGGTGTCGGCCAAGGTGCGTGGCGCGATCATATGATGAACCTCACGGCGACAGAGGCTTTCGCCGCCTACGAGGACGCGCGCGCACGTCTTCCGCGTGCCACGCCGGGAAAGCCGGCACCGCGCCGGATCGGGACATTGCTGGACATCGCGGATGCGTTCGATGTCTTTCTGCTCGATGCCTTCGGGGTGCTGAACATCGGCGAGACCGCCATCGATGGCGTGCCGGAACGTGTGCGCGCCCTGCAAGACGCCGGTAAACGTATCATCGTAGTATCCAATGCCGCCAGCGTGCCCCGTGACGCCCTGCTCGAAAAATACCGGCGTCTTGGATATGAATTCGCACCGCACGACATTGTCACGAGCCGAATGGCAACCATAGCAGGACTTTCGGATGCATCCGACTTCCTGTGGGGCATCATGGGTTTGTCGCAAAGTCCCATGGATGATTTTTCGCCGTTGGATTGGCGGCTCCTGGAAGACGACGCGCAAGCATATCAGCAGGTAGAAGGCTTTTTGCTGGTAGGCAGTGGAGAGTGGTCCCAAAAACGGCAGGATTTACTGGAAAGCGCGCTGGCACATGCGCCGCGCCCGGTCTGCGTGGCAAATCCGGACATCGTTGCGCCGCGCGAAACCGGGTTCTCCACGGAACCCGGATACTTCGCGCACAAGCTCGCCGAACACGCCGGCGTCAGCCCGACGTTTTACGGCAAACCGTTTCGCAACATCTATGATCTCGCGTTCGATGTTTTGAGGCCCGTTGACCGCACGCGCGTGGCAATGGTGGGCGACAGTCTGCACACGGACATTCTGGGGGCGCACACCGCTGGTATTGCCTCGGTTCTTGTGTCCGACTACGGATTTTTCGCCGGCGAGGATGCTCTGCACGCCATCGAGCGGTCTGGCATCACACCCGATTTTGTGGCGCGGCAGCCATGAAACGCGCGCGTATCGTTTTCGACCTCGATGGCACCCTCATCGACAGTGCGCCCGACATTCAGGGCATCGCCAATGCCTTGCTGTCGCTCGAAGGCAAGCCAGAGATCAGCCTGGCTCAGACCCGTCGATTTATCGGCAACGGTGTCGAGGTTTTCGTGCAGAGGCTGCGAGAGCTTCGCCGCATACCTGATGACAGACAGGAGCCGATGACAAAGGCTTTCATTGAAAGATATGAAACGGCTTTCGAACTGACCCACCTTTATCCGCATGTTTTCGAGGTTCTGCAAAAGCTGCACGCTCATCATGCCCTGGGAATCTGCACCAACAAGGTTGTCATCCCCTGCCGCGCGGTTCTCCGGCATCTGGGCATCGCACATTTCTTTGATACCATCGTCGGCGGCGACAGCCTGCCAACCAGGAAGCCGGATCCGGCAATGCTCCATGCAGCGTTCGAAAACCTCGAAGGCGGCGACTGCATTTACGTTGGCGACAGCGAAGTGGATGCGGAAACCGCCCTGCGCGCCAACGTGCCGTTCCTGCTTTTCACCGGCGGGTACCGGAAAACCTCGGTGGACCAAATTCCGGCTCGCGGCACCTTCTCCTCACATCTGGACTTGTTGGATCTGGAAAAGGTCATGCGGAAGATCTGAGGCGTGAAATTGGGACGTATCAGCGCAGGCATCGCGCTGACAACGCAGTCGTCCTGCGATTTTTTTCAACCAGTTTCTTTTCAGAGGTTTGTTTTCGGACGGGCCGGGAACGGCTCAGGCGTCCGCGAGATCTTGCCTGTCGGACCGATCGCCGCCCCGCAACACGTCACCTTAAAAGTCACCCACCCGAGGCAGGGATTTTTAGTCGTGACCGTGAACATGCGAGCCTTCTGGTTGCTTTGGCTGCGCAAAGCGACCACAGTGCGGAAAAAATCCAGGGACTTGCCAACTCAATGTCGACCGCATTTTCGTTCATGAGACTTAAACAAGCCTCTTTATTCGCTCTGCTCACTGCATTTCTGGTCCTTGCCGCTGTGGCAGGCGAAGCCAATAATCAGGACAGCACACCACCGCCCAAGGTTACGATTGCGGCCGCCTACAGCGAGGAACTGATCCGCGAGGCAACTTTCATTGGCCGCGGCGAGGCCGCTGCAAAAACCGATCTTGTTGCGCGGGTGTCAGGGATCATCACCGAGATTGTCGTCGAAGACGGTGCATCCGTCAAAGCCGGTGATCTGATTTTGCGGATAGAGCCCGATTCCTATGTGGCGGAAGTTGCGGCCCAGACGGCGTCCGTGCGCCGCGCGGAAGCCAATCTCGAGCTCGCCCAGATCGAACTCGGCAGAAAAACGGAATTGCTGAAACGCCAGGCCATCCCCGAGTCGGAAGTGGATATCGCTCGCGCCGACGAGCTGGTTGCCGAGGCGAACCTGGAAGCAGCACAAGCAGCTTTGACCGCGGCACAGCTGAACCTTGATCGCACCGAAATCCGGGCCCCTTTCGACGGCCGGATCGGCCGGATCGGGGTGAGCCTCGGCGCGCTGGTCAGCCCGTCGACGGGCGCTCTGGCAACGCTGGTTCAGCAGTCACCGATGTATGTGACTTTTTCCCTGTCAGAGCCACAGTTGCTTACCGTTCTTCAGCAGTTGGGAAAAGGGATGGAGGACCTCGTATCGAATGCAGCCGCGCCGGATGTCTTTGTCAGGCTGCCCAACGGCTCGCTCGTCGACGAACCCGGAAAGATCGTTTTTCTTGACAACAGGATCAACCCGACAACGGGGACGATCTCGCTACGCGCCGAATTCGAGAATGCGCAGCGGCTCATCCTCGACGGCGGGTTCATCACCGTGGTGATCGAAGCAATGAAGCCGACGCTGAGCGTCCTGATCCCGCAGAATGCGGTGCAGCGCGATCAACGCGGCGATTTCGTTCTGGTCGTCACGGACAGGCAACTCGTCGAACAACGCTATGTCGTCCTCGGTCCCCAGGAAGAGACGGCAATCGTTGTTCTGGAAGGCCTGCGCGAGGGCGAAAGCGTCATCGTCGAGGGCCTGCAGCGGGTCCGTCCGGGCGTTGAGGTGAGCGCGGTTCTTTCCGGCACGTCCGGGGAGAACTGATCAATGCTTTCCACCGTTTTCATCAAACGGCCTAAGATGGCGATTGTTATCTCGACCGTGCTGACCCTGATGGGTCTTGTGGCCTACGCCGTCATTCCGGTGGAACAGTTTCCAGACATCACGCCACCTGTGGTCAATGTCTCGGCAAGCTACACGGGCGCCAACGCGGAAACCGTTGAAAACACGGTCGCCGCACCGATCGAAGCGGAAGTGAACGGGGTCGAAGACATGATCTACATGTCTTCCGACAGTTCGGACTCGGGCAACTACAATCTGGCTGTCACCTTCGATGTCGGCACTGACCCGACAATCGCGACCGTCAACGTCCAGAACCGCGTGGCACAGGCAACGTCAGGATTGCCTGTGGAAGTGACGTCCACGGGTGTCGTGACCGAAAAATCATCCACCAGCATGCTGCTGGTTGCCACGCTGTACTCGCCTGAGGGCACGTATGACGAGGTGTTTCTGTCGAACTATGCGTCGATCAACCTCAAGGACGCGCTGGCACGCGTGCCGGGCGTTGGTAAAGCAGAAGTTCTGACCGATTTCGCCTATGCCATGCGCATCTGGATGGATCCGGACAGGATGACCGGGCTCGGTGTCACCCAAAGTGACGTGATCGCCGCGATACGGGAACAGAACGTCACTGTCTCTGCCGGACAGATCGGCGCCCCCCCTGCCCCCGCGAACCAGCAGTTTCAATATACCGTCACTGCGCAGGGGCGTCTGTCCACGGCCGCGGAGTTCGAGAATATCATCATACGCACCGGCGAGGCCGGCAGCGTGTTGCGGCTGGGCGATATTGCCCGTGTCGAACTGGGCGCCAGCTTCTACGGCGTCTCGGGACGCTACGAAGGCCAGCCCGCAACCGTTCTGGCCGTTTATCAGGCACCGGGCGAGAACGCATTGGCTGTCGCCGAGGGCGTCTACTCCGAGCTGGAACGCCTGTCGCGGGCATTTCCGCAGGACGTGGCATATGCCGTTCCCTTCGACAGCACCGATTTCGTCCAGCAATCACTCAATGACGTTGTCTCGACCCTGATCCTGACGTTCATTCTGGTCATGTCGGTCGTCTTTGTCTTTCTTGGCAGCTTCCGCGCGACGCTGGTTCCTGCGGTGGCGATTCCGGTGTCGCTCATCGGTACCTTCGCGTTCCTGCTGCTGATGGGAATGACGCTGAACACGATCTCGCTTTTCGCTCTGGTGCTCGCGATCGGGATCGTGGTCGATGACGCGATTGTCGTTGTGGAAAACGTGGAACGCATCATTGCCGAAGAAGGGCTGAGCCCCCCGGAGGCGACCGCTAAGGCGATGGGTCAGATCACGACACCGGTAATCGCAACAACCCTTGTTCTGTTGGCTGTATTTGTGCCGGTCACCTTCATGCCGGGCATTTCCGGGCGGCTCTTCTCACAATTTGCCGTGACCATATCGGTGGCCGTCGTTATCTCGTCGATCAATGCGCTGACCCTGTCGCCCGCGCTCTGCGCCCTCGTGCTGAAGGCCCGTTCGGGACCGCCAAAAGGGCCGCTCGCACTTTTCGAAAAATTCATCGGCGGCATGCGCGACGGCTACACGGGCATCGTCAGCCGGCTCATTCGCGTCCCCGTCACGGGCCTCGCGCTTCTCATCGCTCTCGGGTTCGGCTCTTCGACACTGATGGGCGCCTTGCCAAAGGGATTTCTGCCTCTCGAAGACAATGGCTATCTGTTCGTGGATATCCAACTGCCTGATGCGGCGGCGGTTCAGCGTACCGAAGCGGTGTCCGACCGGCTGAACGCCCAGATACGCGCGATCCCCGGCGTGGCGAACACGGTTCAGGTCAATGGCTTCAGCATGCTGAACGGACAGGGATCGAATGGCGCATTAATCATCGTCAATCTGGAAAACTGGGAGGAAAGACAAGACCCCGAGCTCAGCGCCAACGGAATCCTGACCCGGATTTTCTCCATCGCAAACCAGGAAGCCTCCGCCAAGGTCATCGCGTTCAACCCGCCGCCGATCTCGGGACTTGGCGTCAGCGCCGGCGTCGAGATGAAAGTTCAGCAAACCGGCGGTGGCAGCGCCAGTGATCTGTCGGCGGCAGTGAATTCTCTGGTGTTCGCGGCCAACCAGCGGCCCGAGATCGCGCAGGCCTACACGAGCTTCAGTGCCAATGTGCCGAAATTCTTCGTCGATCTGGACCGCGAAAAAGCGCGCACACTCGGCGTGCCCGTGAATGACGTGTTTCAGACCTTGCAGGCTCATCTCGGCTCGATTTACGTCAATGACCTCAACCTTTTCGGCAAAGTCTACCGCGTCATGATCCAGGCCGATGCCGACTTCAGAAATACCGTCGAAGATATCGGAAGGCTGCACGTGCGCACGCAGGACGGCCAGATGGCGCCGTTGTCGACCTTGATGGACGTGGAAAAGGTTCTCGGACCGGTGCTACTCAACCGGTACAACCTGTTCCGCGCGGCCACGGTCACGGCCGTGCCGGCGCCCGGGTTCTCGACCGGGGACGCCATCAACGTCTTGCAGGAGGAGGCGCTGACCGCGCTGCCGCCGGGATATGCCTATGAGTGGACGGGCACGGCACAGCAGCAGCAGGATGCAGGCAATACCGTGCTGTTTGTTCTCGCCGCCGCGATCGTGTTCGGATACCTGTTTCTGGTCGCGCAATACGAGAGCTGGACCATGCCGCTTGGCATCCTCTTATCGGTGACCGTCGCCCTTTTCGGCGCCTTAGCCGCCGTGCTGGTCACGCGCGGGGACGTCAACCTTTACACCCAGATCGGGATGATCATGCTGATCGGGCTTGCTTCGAAGAATGCAATTCTGATCGTGGAGTTCGCAATGGAGCAACGCGCGATGGGCGCCACGATCCGGCAAGCAGCGACAGAGGCCGCGCAACAGCGTTTCCGGGCCGTAATGATGACCGCCCTGTCGTTTCTTTTGGGTGTGGTGCCTTTGATCGTCGCATCAGGCGCCGGCGCCGCCAGTCAGCAGGCGATCGGGATTGCTGTATTCGGCGGAATGCTCGCTGCAACCGTCGTCGGCGTGATCATCGTGCCTGTACTTTACGTGCTGCTGCAGTCCATGCGTGAAAAACTCAAAGGTGCGAGAAAAGACGATACACCGACGGTCGCGTGACGGGTACGGTCGGAACTTCCGCTCGAAACTCCCGAATGCATGCTCAAGGGCGACAAGCGCGGTGTGAGATCATGCCAGCGACAGCCTGACGGCTGAGCGTTAGAGCGTTTCGAGATTAGGCAGCCGACTCATAAAACTCGATCCAAAGGCGCACTGAGGCCAGTTTGATCATTGCCAGGAAGTTGCGTGAAGTTTTCTCGTAGCGTGTGGCGATACGGCGGAAGGAGGCTTTGAGGCGACCGAAGAAGCGCTCTATTTTATTGCGCTCCCGGTAAAGCACGGCGTCAAATTCGGCTGGCAGTTTGCGGTTGGCCTTGGGAGGGATAACGTCGATAGCGCCCTGTTCCCAGATCATGTCCCTGATCCAGT